>NZ_CALIAA010000177.1 GCF_938040765.1 uncultured Fretibacterium sp. | reverse complement strand
GAGATCGAGGCATAGGAGCTTCCTTTGTACGTCATTAGGTACCTTTTCGCTTTGTTTCTGTGCATGTGTGCTATTATAAAAAAATCAAGGAGATGTTTCTGGAGCAGCGCTTTTTGCCCGGGACGATGCTTTCGGAGAACGAGATAGCCAATGTGCTCGTCATGAGCCGAACACCCGTTCGGGAAGCCCTTCAGCTTCTTCAAAACGAGGGATTCGTAACCGTTTATCCCAGGCAGGGCGTCCGCTTTCAGGGGATGACCACGTCCACGTTAAGAGAGATCCTTGAGCTGCGTGCGGCGGTGGAGGGGTATGTCATAGCGGCATGTCTGCCATTGAACCCGCAGCGCATGGCGGAGGTGGAGGCGATTATCGAACTTCAGAGGCCGTGTTGTGTTTCTGGGGATGTGGAGGAATATCTGGTGCACGATGCCGCTTTTCATAACTATTTCGTCGAGCTGTACGACAACTCCTTGATCTCCGCGGTGGTCCGCTCCATCGCCGAGCGTTTTCGGAGCGTGGGCCTCAAAATTCTGCGGGACGCCGAAAGCGTTCGGCTCTCCTTTCAGGGGCATCTGGCCATCATGGCTGCTGTGCGTGCGGCGGATGTTCCCGCAGCGTTGACAGCCGTACATGCGCATATCAACTTTGGAAAGTCGCGATTGATCAGCACCATCGATCCTCTGACCGCAGGAGAGTTCATGCAAGAGGATGCTGAAAATTCTCTGTAGGAAAAGAAGGAAATGGCTGGGCGCGCAGAAACGGGCGCCGCAGACAAGGGGAAAAGGGGTGATGCTTGTGAAAGGGCTTCGTTTCGATGCAGGGGAGGCCCAGGTACGCACGTTTATTCTTCGGCTCCGGCCCGGGACAGACCTTATGGAGGGAATCCGAGCATTCTGCGAGGAGCGGGGCATCCGATCCGGTGCGATAACGACGCTTTTAGGCAGTCTGCGACAGGTGCGTTACGTCTATCCTGTTGTCGCTCCGGGTACAAGGGCGGGTTTGAAGTATTGCGACCCCATTGTTGTGGAGGGTCCCATCGAGGTGCTCTGCGGCGCCGGGACGATTGGAGTCATGAAGTCGGACGGGACGACGGTCGTTCACCTTCATGCGGCCTTTACCGACCCCAAGGGGCGGGTGCTCGGAGGGCATCTCTTGGAGGGCGGAGGGGCCGTTGCCGTGACGGCCGAGGTCGTGATTGATGCCCTGGACGGGGTGTCCCTGACGCGCGCTGTGGACGGGGAGATGGATATGCCCCTCTTTTCGTTGGGCGATTAGATTCCGGGATTCTTGGGGACGGGAGTCTCCGGTAGAGGACTTTTAAGGGAGGTTGTTCAAGAATGGATGCACCGAATATCACCAAAATGTCTGCACAGGTGCCCCTGAAGGATTACGACAGGGGACGGCTCGAGTTCTTCTACGAGACGATGCTCAAGATCCGAAAGTTCGAGTGTTCCGTGGAGGAAAATTTCCTGGCGGGAAACATCCCGGGGTTCGTTCACCTCTACATCGGGGAGGAGGCCATCGCCACAGGCGTTATGGCGAACCTGACCGACAAGGACTATATCGAGAGCACACACCGTGGACACGGCCACACGGTGGCCAAGGGTGCGGACCTGAATCGCATGATGGCCGAGATATATGGCAAGAAAACGGGGTGTTGTAAGGGAAAGGGCGGGTCCATGCACATCGCCGATTTCAGCGTGGGGATGCTGGGGGCCAACGGCGTTGTCGGCGGTGGGTATAACCTGGCGGCCGGGGCGGCTCTGGCACAGAAGATGCAAAAACGCAAGGACATATCCGTCGTCTTCTTTGGCGACGGCGCGAGCAACCGCGGAACGTTCCATGAGGCGGCCAACTTCGCCTCCGTCTGGAAACTGCCGCTCCTTTTTGTCTGTGAGATGAACGAGTACGCTTCCACTACGCCCTATTTGACGGCGACCTCCGTGGCGGACATATCCCGCAGGGCCTACGGCTACGACATGCCGGCGCTCATCGTCGATGGCAATGACGTTTTCTCCGTCTATGAAGCGGCAGGGAAACTTGTCGAGCACATCCGTGCCGGGAATGGACCTGCTTTCCTGGAATGCAAAACCTACCGCGTCAAAGGGCACTACGTGGGGGACCCCGAGAAGTATCGGACGCGCGAGGAGGTCCAGAAAAATATCGAAGAGCGTGATCCCATCGAGGCCTTCAAGAAACGGGTGCTGGCGGAGAAGGTCTACACTGCCGATGACCTGAAGTCCATGGAGGAGAAGGTGGATGGCCTGATCGCCGCCGCGCTCAAGTTCGCTAAGGAGTCCCCGGAACCGGATGCTTCCGAACTGATGACCGGGATATATGCTTGATTCGAGGTGTGAGAGATCATGACTGTGAAGAACATCACGTTTTCCCAGGCGACGCTGGAGGCCATGGATGAGGAGATGAGCCGCGACGAGCGCGTGTTCGTCATGGGGGAGGACATTGCCCGGCAGGGCGGTATTTTCGGGCAGTTCCGAGGCCTTCCCGACAAGTTCGGGCTGGAGCGCGTTCGGGATACGCCCATCTCCGAGACGGCCATCATAGGTTCTGCGGTAGGCGCTGCCCTGGCCGGGATGCGCCCCGTAGCGGACATGCATTTCGCGGACTTTATCGGAGTGTGTATGGACGAGGTCTTTAACCAGATGGCCAAGGTGTATTACATGTTCGGTGCGCAGAAATCCGTGCCGCTGGTGCTCCGGGCGCCCGATGGAATCATCAATCAAGCCGCAGCCCAGCACTCACAGACCGTTGAGGCGTGGTTTGCCCATATCCCGGGGCTCAAGGTGGTCATCCCCTCCAACCCCGCCGACGCCAAGGGGTTGCTGAAGGCCGCTATCCGTGACGAGAACCCCGTCATTTATTTTGAGCACAAAGGACTGTTCCCCATGAAAGGCGATGTGCCGGAGGGGGAACACCTTGTAGAGATAGGCAAGGCCCGTATCGATCGGGAGGGGACGGATCTGACGATCGTCTCCTACTCCATGATGATGCACCATGCGGCCAAAGCCGCGGATCGGCTGGCTGCCGAGGGCGTCAGTGTGGAGTTGATAGACCTGCGCTCGATCTCCCCGTGGGACAAGGAGACGGTCCTGAAGTCCGTAGCCAAGACAGGACGGCTTTGTGTCGCCCAGGAGGCCGTCAAACAGGGCGGCTTTGCAGCGGAGGTTGTGGCGACGATCTGCGAGGAGGGACTGGAGTACTTGGACGCGCCGATCGCTCGCGTAGGGGCGCCCTTCTCCCCCGTGCCGTTCGCCCGTCCCCTGGAGCAGGCCTATAAAGTGAGTGCGGACACGATCTACGACGCTGTCCGGAAGATTCTATAGGAGCGTATCATGGCTACTGCAATCACGATGCCGAAGCTGGGACTCACCATGACCAGCGGCTCGGTCAAGGAATGGAAGAAGAAGGTCGGCGACACGGTAAAGAAGGGGGAGATCCTCTTTGTCGTTGCCACGGACAAGTTGACGGTGGACTCGGAGAGTCCGGCGGACGGCGTCCTGCTTGCGATTACCGTCAAGGAGGGAGTCGATGTCCCTGTCGGGGGAACGATCGGATACCTGGGGGCCGCAGGGGAGGCGGTCCCCGCGGAGGCTACGGGATCTCCTGCTGCCCCTGAATCTCCAAAGGCAGCGTCTGCCGCAGCGACTCCCCGTCCTGTCGGGGCGCCGACTCCTGCTGCGCAGGCCCCCGCATCCGGTCCCGTCGCCGCGTCGCCGAAGGCCAAGAGGATGGCGCGGGAAAAGGGGATGGATCTCTCCGCCATACAGGGAACGGGCCCGCGTGGCTGGGTGGTTTCGCGGGATGTCCTGGATGCTGAGGAAAGGGGTACCGCCAAGGCTTCACCCGTCGCTTCGCGGATGGCGCGGGAAGCGGGATTGGATCTCGCTTCGCTTGGAGCCTCGGGACGCCTGATGAAGGCCGACGTGGCAGCGTCTATCGCTTCGATGGGCTTGGGCGAGAACGACCGTGTCATTCCCGCCACGCAGATGCGCCGGATCATCGGGGAGCGGATGCTTGAGAGCGTTAACACCATCCCTGCGGTCAACTACTTCGTCGATGTCGATATGAGCGAGCTGGAGGCTCTGCGTAAGCGTTTGAATGATCGGATGAAGGGCGGCGTCAGAATCTCGGTCAACGACATCCTGATGAAGCTCTGTGCCAAGCTCCTGGCAGAAACCCCGATGGCCAATGCCTCGGTGCAGGTCGAGGAAGGGCGGATCACTGGATTTGTGCTGCACGGCTCGGTGAATATCGGACTGGCCATCGCGTTGCCGGGCGGACTGATTGTCCCCAACATCAAGGAGGTTCAGAACAAGGGGCTCAAAGAGATTGCAGAGACTCGCGTGGACTTGGTGGAACGGGCGCGCTGCGGCGCTCTGACCCCGGACGACACCATGGGCGGGACCTTCACCCTCTCCAATCTGGGAATGTCAGGGATCGACAACTTCACTCCAATTATCAACCCGCCGGAGGCCGCAATTCTCGGGGTCGGTTCGACCCGGAAGAAACCGGTGGTCGTGGAGGGGGAGGTCGTTGTCCGCCCCATTGCCTCCTTCTGCCTGAGCGCGGATCATCGTTTGCTCGACGGTGCCGATGCCGCGGCGCTGCTGGCGAAGCTGAAGGAACTCATCGAGAATCCCGAGTTGTTTCTGTTGTAGATGAAGGACGTCGGCTTCGAGATTCCATGGGACAGCGGCTCTGATGCTGAAAGCTTGAAGCGATGAAATATTGGAGGCCCGTACAGGGTCGACACGATTCGTAACCTGCCGATTATTTGATTGTGACGGGATTGAGGGGCGAAGCCATCGTCCTTGAGATGGCTTCCCTTTGAAACGAAGGAGTGTTTTTCGTGAAGAAAAGAGTCCTCGTCGTCGGGGGTGGCCCCGGCGGATATGTTGCCGCAATACGCGCGGCGCAGCTGGGTGCCTCGGTGACGGTTATCGAACGTGCACGGCCGGGCGGTACTTGCCTGAATGTGGGGTGTATACCCACAAAGGTTCTCCTTCACGCCGCCGAGCTCTATACCGCGATCCGGGAGGAGGGGCCGACGATCGGCATTTACGCCGATACTCCCCGCTTTGACTGGGGCGTGATCCTGAAGCGCAAGCAGGATGTCGTGGACTACATGGTTGAAGGTGTAGCCGGCCTCCTGAAGGCCAACGGAGTGACGTTGATCTCAGGGACCGCCCGTCTGGCAGGGCCTCGTGCCCTGGAGGTGGAGGGTCGTCGTCTCGAGGCGGACGCCATTATCGTTGCGTCGGGGTCCGAGCCATCGATGCCGCCCGTTCCGGGTTTGGACTTGCCCGGAATCCTTACGAGCGACGGGGCTCTGTCTCTGGAGTCCCTGCCTCGCAGTATCGCCATTGCGGGCGGAGGCGTCATCGGAGTTGAGTTCGCCTCCGTCTTCGCAGCGTTTGGCGTGGAGGTTACGATTGTGGAGATGTTGCCCCAGATCCTTCCGAACGTTGATGCGGAGATAGCTGGGATCCTGCGTAAGTCTCTCGAGGGGCGCGGAGTGTCCATTTATACGGGGGCACGCCTGGGGCGTGTCGCGCGTGATGGGAACGGTTATGTGTTGGAGGTCGATGCAGGCGGGGAGATGAAGCGCCTCTCAGCCGAGCGGGTGTTGGTCGCTACGGGCCGGCGTCCCGTGACGCGGGGCCTGGGCCTGGAGGAGATCGGCGTGGAGGTTCAACGCGGACGTGTGGTCACGAATGCACGGATGGAGACTTGCGTGCCGGGCGTCTATGCGGTGGGGGACTGCACCAGCCCAATCATGCTGGCGCATGTGGCCGAGCGCGAAGGCGAGGTTGCGGCGGAAAATATCCTGCTGGAGGACGGGCATAAGGTCCATATGGATTACAAGACTGTGCCCAGTGCTATCTACACGTCGCCGGCCGTAGCCTCGGTCGGATTGAGCGAGGAGGAAGCCAGGAAACGCGGCCACAAGGTTCAGGTTGGGCGTTTTCCCCTGGCGGGAAATGGCAAGAGCATCATTACGAACGATGCGGCTGGGATGGTCAAGATCGTCTCGGACGAGCAGTATGACGAGGTGTTGGGTGTCCACATGGTTGGTGGCCCCGCAACGGACATGATTGCGGAGGGGGGCTTGGCGCTTCGCTTGGAGGCGACGCTTGAAGAGCTGATCTCCACCATTCATCCGCACCCAACTGTCTCGGAAGCCTTTCCCGAAGCGGCGATGGCTACATGGGGGCAGGCCATTCATTTCCCGCCGGAGTAGAGGGGATGCCAATATAGACTATCCTGTTTCATGTGAAGTGCCTCCTATTGCATCATGGTAATTCCCTTTGCTGGATCCTTTATCAGCTCTTGCCGTTTAAGTCGTGCAATTTATGGGTGAATCCACGTCGTTGCAATCGCGGGGCACTTCATGTTATCCTGCACCTTAAGACAATGATATACGCGGCGATTCCTGACTTTATGGAAGTGGTTGCTCCTGCGACGAGGATGAATGCCCCCTTCATGTCAGCGAAGAGAGAAGAAAAATTCGCGGTACCGATCCTTCGTTTGGAGGCGCTTCATGCATTCGGTGAGGTTTACGGATGCCTGCTTCATCTCTTGCTACCCCCTTTCCCATCGTTCCTTCTTTATCGTATTTTATTTCCATCCT
>NZ_CALIAA010000176.1 GCF_938040765.1 uncultured Fretibacterium sp. | reverse complement strand
GTCCAAATAGGCGGTGATGCGCCGTACCGCAGGAATCGACGCCTGTAGAAGGACGGATGCCGAGGAACGCAGCTTTGCGAGGCAGGAGAGTACGATATTCTGAATCGTCAGGATATCCGTAGCCGCGACGATGCTCTGGACGATAAGTTCCTGTGCGGCATTCCCCAGGAGGGGGCGGAACAGGGGGGATTCGAAGCAGGTCCTTTCCAGGGAGAATACGATGTTGATGGCAAGGATTCGGTAGACGTTGAGGGGGAGCTTCCGCTCAAAGAATTTTGCGATGTCGTCCAGAGCCTGCTCGAGAAGTCGAAGATCCCCAATCTGTATGCTTTTGCGAAAATCCTCCAGCGCTTTTTCCGGGAAGCCCTCCATCAGGGACGGCGAATCCGCATTGTCCGCGCGGCGAGTTTGGACGGGAGGCAGACAGGCCCTCAGCACGGAGAGAATTTCGCGGTTCGACGAAGGCTTTACCAGATAGGCATCGACCCCGCAGCGGATGGCTTTTTGTGCAAACTCGAATTCGGCGTAGGCGGAGTTGAGGATCACGAAGGTTTGGGGCAGGTGGTGTTTGATCTTTTCCGCTGCCTGGAGCCCGTCCAGGAGGGGCATGCGTATGTCCAGAAGAGCCAGGTCCGGCCGATGAAGCAACGTCAGCTCAACGGCGGACAGCCCGTCCTCCACACTCGCCACCACGCTGTAGTCCCCGGTTCCTTCGATGAACTGCGTAAGGTAATTCCTTTCTATGGCCTCGTCTTCGGCGATCAATATTTTATACATCCTGCTGTACGTCTCCTTGTATTGCTCCGGGTGCTTCGCGCCTGTCAAAAGAGGCCGGCCCTTATGAGGACTATGATAACAGTGATGCCCCAAGTCGTGTGCGGTCGTTGTTTTGAATCGGGATGGAGCAAAGCGCCGGACGACGATGGTTTCGCCCTCAATCTTCCGATTTTACGGCTTTTTTTTGCCAAAAAACGGAGGGTGAATTTTCAAGTGACCATAGAAAAACCTCGGCGGCGATTGAAACGTGCGGGGCTTTCTGCAAGAATTTCAGAAAGGGACGTCCCTTTGCACAGATTATACCGATGTGGAGGTTGGATGCAATCATGAAGGTCAACGATCGTTATTGCTCGTTCTATTACGAGCTCGATGAGGATTACGGCGAAATTGTCATCGACGGGAGCAGAACGGCACTACTTATCGTGGATATGCAATACCACTTCCTTACCCGTCCCGACACAAGCGGCATGAGTGAGAGGGAAAAGGCCTATTATGCGCGCTGGGAGTACTTTTACGATCGAGTGGACAACGAGGTGATTCCCAACAACGCACGGCTCCTTTCCGCGTTTCGGGAGAGGAAGATGCTTGTCGCTCACGCCCGCATAACCGGCCAGCTCGCGAATGGGAGGGATCGGTCCCTGGATCAGAAGGCCACGGGATACAACGAATTGCTCCTGCTCGACGGAAATCCCGCCGGCGAGATCGTCGCTCCGTTGGCTCCTCGCGAAAACGAATTGGTGGTCAGGAAGACGACGGACAGCGCCCTTACGGGGACGTCTCTCCGGCTGATGCTGCACAATTGCGGCATCGATACGGTGGTCGTGACCGGGGTCCTGACCGATCAGTGCGTGTCGGGGACCGTTCGCAGCTTGGCCGACGAGAGCTTCAAGGTTTGGCTCGTAGAGGACGCCTGCGGGGCATCGACGCGTGAGATACAGGAGCACGAACTCTCGGTGCTGAATAACATCTATTGCCACGTGGTCAGCACCGACGAATTGATCGCCGCCTTGTAGGAGGAAGAACATGAACGACAGCAAACTGAAGAGGAATCTGAGCTTCGTACAGATGATCGCAATATCGTCGGGAGCCGTTATCGGAGGCTGGCTTGCCGAGGCTCCCTACTGGTTTCAGACCACGGGGGCGGGGGCGGCTTTCCTGTTTCCCCTTCTTGCCCTTCTCCTTGTTCCCGTAGGCCTGGCGTTCGGCGAGCTGTCCGCAATGCTACCCTTTGCTGCGGGGGTGGATGCCTGGACCAGCAACGCTTACGGCAACAAAATGGGATTTGCGACTCAGTGGATGATGTTTCTGATTCAGGTCGTGGAGCCCCCGATGATGGCCTTCATCTTCGGAACGGCCATCAACCATTTCTATCCCTTGAATAGCGATCAGATGATGATGGTGGCGATATTCTCCGTCACCCTTTGGTTCGTCCTCTCCAATTTCAACATCAGCCTGACGGGGAAACTGTCCAACTTCTTTTTCTTCTCCATGATCGTCATCTCGCTTCTGGTCTCGTCCTCCTTTTTCCTCAGCGGCCACTGGAGTATGGATCACATTCGTCTGAACCAGGGCTTTTTCCCGAAGGGAGGGTATGGAATCTTCATTGCGATGGCCGTATTCTCGCTCAAGTTCATCGGCTTTGAAATGACGCCCACCCTGATAGAAGAGACCAATTTTCCGGCCTCAAAAATATGGAAGGTTATCCTTGCATCGCTCTTCATCCCCGCGCTGCTTTACAGCTTTGTCGTGCTGGCGATGGGAGGCATGGCCCCGTGGCATGAAATTGCCTCGATGAGCATGCCTGAGCCCGAACTGGTGGCTCGCTTCGGGCTGCCCGCGATTCTGGGGATCCTCGCCATTGTCTCTGGCCTCATGCACGCTTTCACCACACTGATGGGGTTCTGGACGTCCAGCGCCCGGGTGCTCTATGGCGCCGCGCAGCTGAACCAGCTTCCCAGGGGATTCATGAAGGTTAATCGCTATGGTCAGCCGTTCTTGGCCAATGTTGTGGTCTACATGTTCTCTTTGTTTTTCTGCTTTTTCAGTGGGGACAACTGGGTGCAGTACATCTATGCCATCTCCAGCATTGCCGCAGGGGTCGTCTATTTCATCTCCTGTCTCGATGTCGTACGCCTCAGGAGGCTTCATCCCGAGTGGAAACGTCCTTTCAGGGCACCAGGAGGGTTTCCGATGTTCCTGGTCGGCATGGGGATCTCGATTTGGCTGGTTATCGGGGCCTGTATGGAGTTGGATGCGGGAGGTTATCTCTCTCTTCTGCTCTTCTTCGGCCTTGGAGTCGTTGTCTTTTGGGTGGCCGATTCTTACAGGAGAAAACAGGGACGCGAGTTGACCGCGCTGACCCCTGAGGATATCGGCAGGGAATAGAGTCGAGCCTGGAGGCTGCCAATCCGTCGATAGGGATTTTGCGTCCCTATCGACGGATTTTTTTCAGTACATGCTCTGGTTTCTGTAGTCCTGCAGCAGCTTGAGGTGCCGTTCCTCCTCGGCCAGAATGGCTTCGAAGACCTCCGGGGCCTCGGGCCTGAGGATGCTGCGAATCTCCCTGACGTAGGATGCGGTGTCCTTTTCGAGCCGTATGGCGAAGTCGAGAGCCTGCTGCCACGCCTTTTCGGTGTCCTTGAGGATGGGCCTGAACTCCTCGAAGGCGAAGCTCTGACGGATCAGGGTGTCCAGGTGCCGGATGCGCTCCGGTCCCGGGACCTCCTCCTCGGCGAACTTGCTCTTGAGGGCGGCGTACAGGTTCCGGTGCTCTCGCTCCTCACCGCCGAGCTGCTCGAAGAGCT
>NZ_CALIAA010000175.1 GCF_938040765.1 uncultured Fretibacterium sp. | reverse complement strand
GCTCGTCATTCTCCAGGTCAGTCAGGGCGGAGAGCAGCGCGCCGTCCCCGACCTTCGGGGGCAGGAGCTGACCCGTGCCCAGAGGGTGCTTCAGGAGCAGGGTTTTGCGGTCGGCGACGTGATCCGAATCAAGGACGGATCCCAGCCGGGAGGCGTCGTCATCGCCCAGAGCCCCTCGGCGCCCGCCAACATCCCCGTGGAGCGGAAGGTCGATCTTCTGGTCAGCGAGGGAGGGGGCGGCCGCGATGGGAAGCTGACGATCCCGGACGTCGCACGCCGTTCGGAGCGGGAGGCGCGGGAGATGCTCACGGCCAGCGGGCTCAGGGTCCTGGCGGTGGACAAGATCTACAGCCCCTCCATGTCCGAGGGAATGGCCATCGAGACTCGCCCCTCCGCGGGGGCTCAGGCGCGGGCCGGGGACGGGGTGCGCCTGAAGATTGCGACCCTGCAGAAGCCCGCGGGCTATGTCGAACCGGCGAACGCACCCAAGCCCGAGACGGAGTCGGGGGGTCGGGGCGGCGTCGTGGTCGTGAAGGTCCCGGGGCACGGGGACATTTTTGTGGGCGAGGGGTCGGCCGAACAGACTCCGGTTACGGAGGCCAACCCCAACCTGACGGTCCTCGATCAGGAGGCCGGAAGGCCGGAGGGCGGGAAGCGCCTGATTCCCAATCCAGCCCTTCCCCCGAGCCCGGAGACGCGCCCCGACGTCGAGCCCTCTCCTGCGGAACCCGTGCAGCCCCCGGCGCCGAAGCAGCCGTCGGCTCCTCTGACGCCGAAGGGTAAGGTCGCGAAGGTCCGCTATCAGGTGCCTCCTCTGGCGCAGCCTCTGGACCTGCGCATCGAGAAGGTGGACCCCTCGGGGAAGACGGTCGTCCTGGACCGCAAGGCGCGGAGCGGCGAGCTCGTCTCCCTGGAGGTCCCCTACGAGAAGGAGTGCGTCGTGACGTTCTACCTGGGCGGGGAGTTCGTCTGGCAGGACAAACATCAGTGAGGCCCGTCTCGGGCCGGCTCGATTGTCAGGAAGAGGACGGGGCTATGGAAGCGGAAACCTACTGGAAGGGTACGGGGAGTCGGACGCGGCGAAGGGTGTTGTTCGCTCCCTCCCTGCTGGGGGCCGATCCTCTGTGCGTCGGCGCCGCCATCGACGGGCTGGGAGGGCGCTACGACTGGCTGCACCTGGATATCATGGACGGGCACTTCGTCCGCAACCTGTCGTTCGGGCCCGCGATGGCGCGGGCGCTGCGCCGGCGCTATCCGGACGCCTTCATCGACGCCCACCTGATGGTGGATCGCCTGGACGTGCTGCTGCCCCTGTTCGTTGATGCGGAGGTGTCGCTGATCACCGTTCATGCGGAGACGGAACCGCAGCTTCTCCATGCGGCGCTCTCCTCCATCCGGAGGTCCGGCCTTCGGGCCGGCGTTGCCATGGGGCCGGCCACCGGCGTGGAGCGGGTTCGTCCCGTCCTGGAGATCGCGGATCTGGTTTTGGTCATGTCCGTCACCCCCGGGTTCGGAGGGCAGAGCCTGATCGAGGCGACCCTGGAGCGCACACGGGACCTCGTCCGGCTGAGGGCTGCGGAGGGACGTCGCTACCTCATCCAGATGGACGGCGGGATCAACGAAGAAAATGTGGGACGGGTGGCTCTGGCCGGATGCGATGTCGTGGTGACCGGCAGCGCGGTCTTCCAAAGCCCCGATCCGGGAGCTTTCCTGGAGTCCATGAGAGTTAAAGTGAAGGAGGCTCTGGACGATGCCGATATCGGATCGTGACGAGGCATTGAGGGAGCTGGGGCGCCTGGTCGCGGAAAGACGCGAGGAAGCGCGCCTGCTGCTTGAGGACGTATACGAACGGACGCGCATCCGCATCGAGTTTCTGCGCGGAATCGAGAAGGGGGATTACGCGGGTTTTCCGGACCTCGTCTACACCAAGGGGTTCGTCCGGACCTACCTCCGCGTCATCAACGCGGAGGATCTTCAGGAGCCCTTCATGGGGTGGCTGAACCGGTCGATGCCCCGGGGCCCGGAGGCCCCGACCAACGTGCTCGGGAACGGGACGTCCCCCACGAGGGGCTTCAAGCCCGTCTCGCACTTCTGGCTCTTTCTCGTCCTGCTGACGGCCTTGATCGGAACGGGGGTCTACGTCTGGTATGTCTGGTCCAGCGGAGGGCTCTCCCTGGACGCCTTTCGGACGATGCGGCCCGAGGATCCCGCGCTCTCGGCCCTCACCTCCGAGGACGCGTCGGGCGACACCGGGGTAGCCGGGGTCAGCCCCGCTTCGATGGAGATCATGGTCTCCGACCCGGAACGCCAACCCGAGTCGAAGCCGCTTCCGCCTCCTCCCAGCCTGGAGATCCGCGCGGTCTCCGACGTCTGGATGAAGGTGACGATCGGGGACAAGGTCCTGTTCTCCAAAACGCTGAAGAAGGGCTCCGTCGTGTCCTGGGACCTGCCTGTTCAGGCCAAGGTCTCCTACGGACGGCCCAACGCGGCCTCGGTCACCCTGAACGGCAAGGACCTCGGCGTCGCGAATCCCAAGGGCAAACGTTCGGAGACCTACTTCTACCTGCCGGACGGGAGCTACAGGAAGGTCAACTGAGGGCGCCGAATGGAGAGGCCGGGGACGGAGGATCGGGAGGGCCGTCCCCGGCTTTCGCCGTCTCTCGGGGGAACTGTCGGGAAGGTGGCTTTGCCGCATTGAACATTTTTTTTGTGAGCATGGGCTGTGCGAAGAACGGCGTGGACAGCGAGAACCTGATGGGACGCCTCGCGTTCGAGGGGCATACCGTGGTGGCGGACCCCGAGGATGCCCGCGTCGGCATCATCAATACCTGCGCCTTCATCCAGGATGCGGTGAAGGAAAATATCGACGCGATTCTGGACCTGGAGCTCCTCAAGGAGCGCGGGGTCCTGGAGCGGATCGTCGTGGTGGGCTGCATCGTGAACCGCTACGAGGCGGAGCTGCGCCGGGAGCTCGACAGCGTGGACCTGTTCGCGCGGGCGGAGGACTGGGATGCGGTCGTGAACTACCTCGCGGGGCTGGAGCACTCGGAGGTGTCGGCCTCCCGGACGGGCTGCGGACGCGTTCCGCTTCCGGGGACCCCGAGGTGGTCCCGCTACCTCAAGGTGGGAGAGGGCTGCGACACCTTCTGCTCCTATTGCTCCATCCCGCTCATCCGGGGCAGGCTGAGGAGCCTTCCCGTGGAGCGCCTGGTGGACGAGGCCCTCGCCCTCTGCTCGGAGGGAGCCCGGGAGCTCTGCCTCGTGGGGCAGGACCTCACGGTCTACGGCCGCGACCTCTACGGGGCCCCCGCCATAGAGCGTCTTCTGAGGGAACTGGACGCGGCCCTGCCCGACGGGACCTGGGTGCGGCTGCTCTACCTGCACCCCGACAGGCTGACGCCCGCCTTCGTGGACTTCCTGATGGAGAGCGGCAAGATTCTGCCCTATCTGGACGTTCCGGTCCAGCATATCGACGATACGATCCTGTCCAGGATGAACCGTGCCCCTGCGGGGGAGCATATCCGCAGGATGTTCCGTTACCTTCGGGAGAAGAATCCCCTGTTTGCCCTGCGCACGACCATCATGACGGGCTTTCCGGGTGAGACCGAGGTCCAGTTCCGAAGGGTCCTGGACTTTCTGGTGGAGACGGAGATCGACAGGGTGGGGGCGTTCGTCTACTCGCCCGAGGAAGGGACCCGCGCGGCCTCGTTCCCGGATCTCGTCCCCCGCGAGGTGGGCGAGGAACGCTATGCCCGCCTGATGGAGCTCCAGTCGGAGCTCTCGCGGGAGCGCAGCGCGCTCTTCGTCGGGCGTGAGCTGGACGTCCTCGTCGAGGAGGTCGATGGGGAGTCGGGCGAGGCCTGGGGGCGTTCCTATCGGGATGCGCCCGAGGTGGACGGCATGGTCTGTGTCTCGGGCGCGGGGGATGCCGAGCTCGGAACCTTCGTCCGGGCGCGGATCACCGACTGCGAGGAGTACGACCTGTTCGGCGAGGCCGTCGACAAGGGGGAGGGGGATGTCTGAGTTGAATCGCAGGGCGCTTCCGGTCCTCGCCGCGACGCTCGGGGGGCTGGGCTTTCTCACCAAGATGCCGGGGACCCTGGGGTCCGCGGCCGCCTGTATCTTTTACGTCCTTCTCCCGGTCCCCTGGTGGGGCATTCTCGCCCTGGGGGCCGTGGGCATTTGGGCGGCGGGAGCCTGCGCGCGCGCCATGGGGGCGGAGGACCCGGGGGCGATCGTCGTGGATGAGGCGGTGGGGATGTGGGTATCGCTTTACGCGCTCCCTGTCTCCTTTTCGCTTCCGGCGTTTTTCCTGTTCCGCGTGGTCGACATCCTCAAGCCCTTCCCGGTCTCCACGGCGGAACGGCTGCCGGGCGGGGTCGGGATCATGGCCGACGATGTGGTCGGCGGCGTGATGGTGAACCTGTTTCTTCAATTTTTGAATGGATACCTCTGGGGGCGGGGTTGGCTGTGGAATCTGTTCGTGAGCTGAGGTCGGCCGTCCTGGCCGCGGTGGGCGACGAGCTCCTGAGCGGGGTGCGCCGCGAGGGGAACTGCGCCGCCCTGGCCTGGCGTCTGCACGACGCCGGGTGGCGCGTCGAGCGTATCGAGGTCGTCCCCGACGATTCGGAATCGATCGTCGGGCTGCTTCGGCATTGGGTGGGTAGGACGGACCTGCTGGTCCTGTCGGGCGGGCTGGGTCCCACGCATGACGACCGGACGCGCGAGGCCCTGTCCGCTTATCTGGACAGCCCTCTGCGGCGGGAGGAGGCCCTTTACGACCGGATTGTGGGGCGATACGACGGGGAGCGCCGGGCCGCGCTGGAGTACGTCCGCTCCAGCCAGTCGCTGGTCCCGGCCTCGGCGCAGGGCCTTTACAATCCCGAGGGTTCCGCGCTCGGGATCGCCTTTGAGCGACGGGGGACGAGGGTTCTGAGCCTGCCCGGGGTCCCCTCGGAGTTCGCGGCGATGGTCCGGCAGGAGCTGCCGGAGCTCTTCGTTCCCTCTCACCGCTGGACCTCCGTCGTCCTGGCGGGCGTCTCGGAGCTGTGCGCGGTGGAGCGGGTTCCCGAGGTGATCGCCGACCCCGCGCTCCACGTGTCGGTGCTTCCCTCCTTCGCGTCGGTCGAGCTGGTCGTCCGGGGCGAGCCCGGCAGGGTTCGGGATGCGGAGGGGCTGATTCGGGACCGTTTCCCGGACGATGCGCTTCCCGCCGGCTGTGCGGCGCTCCAGGAGGCCGTGCTTCACGAGGCCCGCAGCAGGGGAATGACGCTTTCCTGCGCGGAGTCCTGCACGGGCGGACTCGTGCAGGGGGCCCTGACCTCGGTCCCCGGCAGCTCCGACGCTTTTCTTGGCGGCGTCGTCGCCTACAGCGACGAGGCGAAACGAAAGGTTCTGGGGGTGGACCCCGAGGTACTGACGCGGCACGGCGCGGTCAGCGGGGAGTGCGCCCGGGCCATGGCCGAGGGGGTCCTTCGGCTGTATGGCGCGAGCCTCGCCGTCTCCGTCACGGGCATTGCGGGCCCCGGAGGGGGCAGTGAGGAGAAGCCGACGGGGACCGTGTGGTTTGCCGTGGCCTCCATGGAGGAGGGCGGGGTACGGAGCTCCGCGTTTCTGCGGAACCTGCGGGGAGACCGGGATGGCGTTCGGGAACGGGCCGTGGCCTGTGCTTTGTCGGCCCTGTGGCGTGCCGCAAAGGATACGAAGCCGGGCGGCAGGTAGCCGTTTCCGATTTTAACCCACTGGACGGACTGAGGAAGGGATGTGAATCTGGCCTTGGCGAAGAAAAAAGTGCCGCAGACGCGCGAGGAGATGCTGGAACAGACCATTGAGGACATACGGGGAAAGTTCGGGCAGGGGTCCATCATGCGTCTGGGCGACAACGCGCGGGCGAACGTGGAGGTAATCCCCTCGGGCATTCTGCCGCTGAACATCGCGCTTGGCGTCGGGGGCTACCCCAAGGGGCGCATCGTGGAGATATTCGGGCCGGAGGGCTCGGGAAAGACGACGGTCGCCCTCTATGCGATCGCGGAGGCCCAGAGGGCGGGCGGGGTCGCGGCCTTCATCGACGCGGAGCACGCGCTGGACCCGCGGCTGGCGGCCGCGCTTGGGGTGGACGTCGAGGCCCTGTACCTCTCCCAGCCCGACAGCGGCGAGCAGGCGCTCTACGTGCTGGACGCGCTGGTGCGGAGCGGTGCGGTGGACCTGGTGGTGGTGGACTCCGTCGCGGCCCTGACCCCTCAGGCGGAGATCGACGGCAAGATAGGCGAGAGCCAGCTGGGCCTTCAGGCGCGCCTGATGTCCTACGCGCTGCGGCGGCTCACCTCCATCGTGTCCAAGACCAACTGCGTGGTGATCTTCATCAACCAGCTCCGGGCCCTGATCTCGACGGGATACGGGGCCGGCCCGACGGAGACGACGACGGGCGGCCGGGCGCTCAAGTTCTACTCGTCGGTCCGTCTGGAGGTGCGCCGCGGCAAGAAGATCGAGAAAAGCGAGGAGACCATCGGGCACGAGCTCTATCTGAAGGTGGTCAAGAACAAGCTGGCGCCCCCCTTCCGCTCCGCGCACACGAGCCTCATCTACGGCAAGGGCATCCCCATGGGGGTGGCGGTGGTCGACATGGCGGTGGACTACGAGGTCATCCGCAGGAAGGGGTCCTGGCTCTCCTACAAGGGGGAGACCCTGGGGCAGGGCAAGGAGGCGGTGGCCCAGTTCCTCGAGAAGAACCCCTCGGTGCAGGAGGAGATCATCCGGGAGATCATGGCGGAGGTCGCCAGGGGAATCGGCTTCCATCCCCAGCCGAACCCCGGCGGGGACCCGGACGCCCCGGAGGCCGCGGAGGAGGGCGCGGCGTCGCTCGAGGTCGATATGCTGGACGGCCCCATGGAGATCGAGGAGGGGATCCTGGACCTCTCCGACGACGACAAGTAGCTTATCCGGCGATGAGAGGCGGAGGGCCGACACGGGCGGCGGCCTCCCGCCTCTCCGCGGGGATCGGGCGGAGGAGGGCCGGGAGCTACAGGCGTTCCAGAACCCAGTCCCTCAGGACGACCGCCTGGTTGTGGGCGGTGTCCTTCGCCGCGTAGATCAGGCTGACTCTTCCCTCCCTCAGACGTTCGCGGACCCAGCCGAGGAACTCCGGCCCCATGGGGTTCGCGTTCAGCTCGCCCCGATAATGCTCCGCAAACTCGGCGAATCTGTCCTCCTTGTGAGCGAACTCCTGCCTCAGCTGCGTCGATGGGGCGATCTCCTTCCACCATCGTTCCACCCTCAGAGCCTCTTTCGAGACGCCTCGGGGCCAAAGCCGATCGACGAGGACGCGGCAGCCGTCGGAGGGGCTGGCCTCCTCGTACGCTCTTTTGAGCGCCAGGTCTGGGGCCATGTCCTCAAACCTCCGTGAGCCGGGCGGCAATCGTCCGGGTTTCCCTGAAGTGTTTTTTCATGGTTCGATCTTCTCCCTTCGTCCGCGAGCGTCGTCGATGAGGCGCCCCTCCCCGGGACCGCTGCGGTTTTCAAATCATACCTGTTTTGGGCGGCAATTGCCATGTTGAACCTCGATATCCCGTAGATCGCGCCCGGAGAACGGGGGGCGAAGCGGAAAACACCCTTGACAAACGGCTTCCGCAGATAAGAAACTTGAAGGGGGAGGGCTGTGTGCCTGCAGGCCCTGGAGCTGCGTTCGGCGGGAGGCCCCTCCGGGCTGAGGACGCGCGGATTCCATCGGCGCTCCCCTTGAATCTTTCGTGTTGGAGGCATCGGACCTTGCTCTCAAAAAATTTCATCCTGCACTCGGACTGGCCCGCCTCGGGCGACCAGCCGGAGGCCATCGAGGCCCTGACCCGGGGACTCGGACAGGGGGACCGTTTCCAGACCCTGATGGGCGTCACGGGCAGCGGCAAGACCTTCACGATGGCCAACGTCGTCGCCGCGGTCAACCGTCCCACGCTGGTGCTGGCCCACAACAAGACGCTGGCGGCGCAGCTCTACAGCGAGTTCAAGATGTTCTTTCCGGAGAACGCCGTGCACTACTTCGTCAGCTATTACGACTACTATCAGCCGGAGGCCTACATCCCGTCCAGCGACACCTACATCGAAAAGGACGCCTCCGTCAACGACCGTATCGAGCGGCTGAGGCTGGCCGCCACCAAGGCGCTGATCGAGCGGCGCGACGTGCTGGTCGTCGCCAGCGTCTCCTGCATCTACGGATTGGGGAAGCGCGAGAACTACGAGAACGCCATCTTCTCCTTCGCCGAGGGCGACCGGTGGGAGCACCGCGCCTTTCTCCAGCACCTGATGGAGAACTATTATGAGCGCAACGACACGGTGCTGGAGGCCGGGAAGTTCCGCGTGCGGGGCGACACCATCGAGATCTTCCCCGCCTACGACGAGAACTGTATCCGCGTCACCTTCTTCGACGACGAGATCGAGCGGGTGGACCTGGTGAACCCCCTGACGGGCAAGCTGGTGGAGCGGATGCCGGAGGCGTCGATCTTCCCGGCGCAGCACTACGTCACGCAGACGGACGCCATCGAGCGCTCCAAGCCCCTGATCGAGGCGGAGCTGGCCCGGATGGAGGAGCGCTTCACGAACGAGGGGAAGTTCCTGGAGGCCCAGCGCATCCGCATGCGCACGCGCTACGACCTGGAGATGCTCACCGAGGTGGGCTACTGCTCGGGCATCGAGAACTACTCCGTCTACCTGGACGGGCGCAATATCGGCGACCCGCCCGGCACGCTGGTCGATTTCTTCCCCGAGGACTTCCTGATGATCGTGGACGAGTCCCACATCACGCTGCCTCAGGTTCGGGGCATGTTCAACGGCGACCGCGCCCGCAAGACCGTGCTGGTGGAAAACGGCTTCCGGCTGCCCTCCTGCCTGGACAACCGGCCGCTGGAGTGGCACGAGTTCGAGGGGCACCTGCACACGGCGGTCTTCGTCTCCGCCACGCCGGGCGACTATGAGCTGGAGCACTCCGCGCAGGTGGTGGAGCAGGTGATCCGCCCCACGGGCATCCCGGACCCGGAGGTGCTGGTCCTGCCCGCGAAGGACCAGATCGACGACCTGATCGAGCGCCTGCGGACGGTGTCGGAGAAGGGGGAGCGCGCGCTGGTCCTCACCCTGACGAAGCGCTCGTCCGAGGACCTGGCGGACTATCTGCGGGAGCTGAAGTTCAAGGTGCGCTACATCCACTCGGAGCTGAACACCTTCGAGCGGGCGGAGCTGATCCGCGACCTGCGCAAGGGGGACGTCCAGGTCCTGGTGGGAATCAACCTGCTGCGCGAGGGCATGGACCTGCCGGAGGTGACGCTCGTCGCCATCCTGGACGCGGATCGGGAGGGGTATCTGCGCTCCTACCGGTCGCTGATCCAGATCATGGGGCGCGCGGCCCGCAACGTGGACAGTACGGTCATCCTCTACGCGGACGCCGAGACGGAGAGCATCCGCAGGGCGGTGGACGAGACGGGACGCCGCCGCGAGAAGCAGATGGCGTTCAACGCGAAGCACGGAATCGTGCCGCGCAACATCGAGAAGGAGATCAAGAGCCTGCTGCCGCAGGAGCTGCTGGAGGCCTACTCGCTGGACGGCGCGGAACGCGGCGATCGGAGGGACGGCGATGCGGAGACCCCGAAGCTCACGGTCAAGGAGCTGGAGCGCGCGATGTGGGAGGCGGTGGAGCGGCTGGACTTATGGCGATCGGGGTAACTCTTCTTCTTCTGCTGCTTATCTATCTTTCGTACCGCAGCTATCTCATATTTGCACAGCGCATCTATCCGAGTGCAGAGGGGTCGCGCATGGGATCGCTGGTCGCGGTCATGCTTGTCGCGGCAGGGGTGCATATTGTGCTGATCCCGGAGTGCTCCATCGCAGGACTTTACAAA
>NZ_CALIAA010000174.1 GCF_938040765.1 uncultured Fretibacterium sp. | reverse complement strand
TCTGGTCGCGTTCGCGCTCTCCCGGCAGGGGGGCGTAGAGCAGCCGCAGTTTCCCTTCCGTTCCGGCAGGGACGACCTCGTAGTAAATGGGCTGGGTTCCGGCCCGGCGGGCACGGTCATGGGGGTTGATCATCTCAAAGTTGACCTTGTCGAACCAGGTCGGATGGCAGACGAGGGCCCCGGATCGGAACCGTTCGTCCTCTCCTCTCTCGTTGCCGAAGAGGTGAAGGATCCAGGAGGGGTCCTGCCAGCCCTCCATCCTCATGTCGTGCTTTTCGAGATGCTCGGACAAGCCTGCCTGCATCCTGCAGGCCCATCGAAGAAGCCCCTTCCAGGAGGTCGCGGACATGAACGGCATCCCGAAGACCCGGTCCTTGCGAACCGGATTGTCCAGCACGTGGAGGGGGCGATCATCCTTCGAGTACCAGGGGGATGTGAGCCTGAAGGAAACGTCGATGGCGAACCAGTCGGGCTCCGGTAAAAATGCACGGGTATAGTCTGGTTCGAGATGAAGATCCGAGAGAAAAGAGTGTTTCCGTTCCTGAGCGACCGCCTGCTGCATGTAGTCTTGACGTGCCTCATCCTTCTTCTTGTCATGCCAAGCTCGGAGCAGACACCTATCCCCCAGGTCGACGAGATCGGTCGCGTTCTCTGGATTCTTGGACGCTTCGTTTTTGTCCAGGAAGGCGTAGTAATCGAAGGTCATGCCTGTTTTTCCCCCTTCCGGAATAGCTGGCCGAGGATCGCGTCCCCGGTGAGAAATTGCCAGCCGTCCTGCCCCCAAACATCCTCCAGACGTTTTCTCATTTCTTCAAATTCGATCAGTCCGGGTTTTACGAAACCGAAGGTCCTTGCGGGCTTCTTGAAGCTGAAAACCTTTTTGCTCTCAGCCTCAATCTTCCTTCTTGGATTCGGTTTCGGTCGGTATCCAGCGAGCCAGGAATCGCCCTGACTGCTTTGCTGCTTGGGCTCTGGGCGCTTGATGACACGATTAAATGAACTGGTGTTGTTGCCCTGTCGAGTCAAAGTTTGCCCGTTCACGCACCAGAAGTGCCGTAATGAAGCCCAGGCGAAGTCACCGTGATCAAGTTTCTGCCATTGCGACAGGTATTTTTTCAGGTCATCATGAGGTGCTTGAACGGATGATGGCGACGAGACGATATCGATCAAACCAAAATCTCTGTGGTGTGGTTCGTTTTCCCGACCGGATTCGTCGCTCGGCTTGAACACCGTCTTGCCGCCGATGGCCCCGTATTCGGCGATCAGGTGGAGCGTTGCGTCAAGGAGGCTCCACTCCTCAACGCGAATCGGACGGAGGGGAGTGAAGCGAAGGCTGAAATTGTGCTCTTTCTCAATCTGAGCCGCCTGGACGTTGCCGTCTTTGTCCAGAACCTCGAATCGGAACTTCCGGGCCCAGCCGGTGCAGCCAAACAGCTCGCAGACGACACAATGGTTGCGGCCTTCGCATTGTTTCCCTGTCGGATCACAGGCGTGACCATCCAGGCCGCGCACCAGCACCTCGAACCACCAGCGGATGGACCCCAGCAGGCCGGTGGTGATGAGGCGGTTGGGTTCTCTATCGGCGTCGCCGGTCCACAAATCCGTCTTTGCGCTGAGCTCATAGGTCCGTTCGCCATCTTCCACTATCATGGCGTACCTCCTTTGGCCGAAAATGTCATGTCCCCTGTACTTTTCTTCCCTAATTGAATTTTTATGTTCCTCTCAAACTGCTCGTGATGGTAATTTACCATATTTTTACCCTTGAAACGACGCTGTCCTACAAAAATCATTGAATTTATAATTCAAGCATCTCCTTCAATTTTTCAATTTGCTTGTTGCATCTGACTTGGCGAGCCAGCCAGGAAATAAAAGGAGGAAACAACAATGAAGCAGTATGTGGTGGATGCGTTTACCGACAGGGTGTTCGCGGGCAACCCTGCCGCCGTCTGTGTCATGGACCGGTGGCTGCCGGATGGGACGATGCGGAATATCGCGGTGGAGAACAATCTTTCCGAGAGCGCGTTCGTCGTCCCGGAGTCGGGGGGGTACCATCTTCGCTGGTTCACGCCGGGCGGGGAGATCGACCTGTGCGGCCATGCGACGCTGGCCTCGGCCTTCGTCCTGATGAACTTCGTCGACAGGGGCAGAGAGAGCGTCATCTTCGATACCCTGAGCGGAAAATTGACCGTGGAAAGACGCGGCGAGCTTTACGAGATGGACTTTCCCGCTTACGACCTGAAGCCGGTCGCCGTGACGGCCCGCATGACCGAGGCGATGGGCGCCGAGCCGAAGGAGGCCTACAGGGCCAGGGACCTGCTGTGCGTCTTCGACGACGAGGGAACGGTGAGGAACATGACCCCCGACATGGAGAGGGTCGCGGCGCTGGACGGGCTGCTCCTGCATGCGACGGCGCGGGGGCGGGACACGGACTGCGTGTCCCGCAGCTTCGCCCCGAAGCTCGGGGTTTCCGAGGATCCCGTGTGCGGTTCCGGCCACTGCCACATCGTTCCGTACTGGAGCAGAACGCTTCGGAAAGAGGACATCGTGGCCTACCAGGCCTCGAAACGCGGAGGGACCCTTTACTGCCGGATGGCGGGAGACAGAGTCCGGCTGGCCGGCAAGGCGGCGCTTTTCTCCACAGGGGAGATCCGTATCGGCGAGTGACGACGCGGCTCGCCGATACGCTTTTGGCCTATCTTGCCGTTTGGCTTCCCGGCCAGGGCAGGATGCGGTACCGGTCCCCCCGGATCGTCACGTCCCTGAACTGCGGTTCCGCAACGGATACGTCCCGGGAGGACAGCCCCTCCGGGGAAAAGTCGCCCTGAAAGAATCCCGCGACGTGCGGCTCTCCGGAGGCGACCTCCAGGACGAGTCCGGCCCCGGTCTGGATTATCAGGAGGGCCTCCCCGCCGTTTTCCCCTTCGGTCAGGACGTCCTCGAACACAAAGACCGCGTCGGAGCTGCGGTGCAGGGACCGCAGCACGCCGTCGTCCCCCTCCCAGAGCCGGATCAGGCGCTCGACCAGTTCCGGGGAGAGCCTGCGCCCGGCCGGGTAGACGGCGGCGTTGTGCAGGATGTCGCGCCTTTGCGATTCGGGAACCGTGCCGCTGCGCACGTCCCTCCAGTGTGCCAGGGGATCCACCCTCATGGCGGCCTCGATGCGCCGCCGGATGGCGTCCGCTCGGGGGTGCGCGGCCTCCCGCAGCCGTATCAGGGCATATTTGCCGTAGCGCCCGAGGCTGAAGCGCAGGTAGAGGTAGTCGAAGTCGGCAGGGGCGATCTGGCCGCCCAGCAGGCGGTCCACCTGGTTGTTCGCGGCCAGGCGGTAGGGGTCCAGGAGCGGGGAGTTCATCGCCACGACAAGCACGGACAGAATCAGAACCGAGGCGATGTTGATGCGTCCGATCGCGGACGGCCATTGCCGCAGCAGGACGGCGCCCGCGTAGCCAAGGCCCCAGATGCCCGTCACGACCACCAGGAATGCGGCGTGGATGCGGTCGACCGAAAGCCCGTACTGTTGAATCCTCAGTCCCAGCGAATAGAGGCAGAGCGCCGTGTAGGCGGGAAGGCAGAGCAGGGAGACCTTCGCCAGGGCCCCGACGGCCCGGTTGTTGAAGGGAGACCGGGTTCCGTCGAGCCACGCGGCGTTGGCAAGCAGGATGGTGCCCAGCTGGAGGAGCAGCATCAGAGAGCTGGCCTGGCCGGTGCTCCAGAGGGTCTTGAGCCCGGAGTAGGGCAGGCAGGCGATGAAAACGAAGGAGAGGGCCGAAAATGGGGGCAGGAGCCAGGCCAGGATGGACAGGATCCAGCGCCCCAGGGAATCGATGCCGGGGTGCTTGAGCGCCAGGGTGATGGAGAGGGCGACCGTGAGGCTCGTCAGGGGCGCCGCCACGAGCGGGTGGAACAGAATGCCCGGCACGAACGCCAGCCCGACGATGTCGAAGAGCAGGCTGGCGGTGAGGAGCAGCGCCCAGAAGACCACGGTCATGATGGCGGCCTGGAACAGCAGAAACACGTTGCGGCAGAGCTGGAAGAAGACGTCGGAGTAGGGGACGTGCCAGCTCCAGGTCGCAATGCGGCACTGGAAGAAGGGCAGAAGCAGGAAGGCGGCCATGCAGATCCTCAGCAGGTCCATGCTCTGGGAGGGCATGGAGAGGAACATGCCGTCGGGCGGATAGAGGGACCAGAGCCTGTAGGCGCAGAAGGTCGAGAGCACGAGGGTGAGCCCTCCCAAAAAGCGCTTGAGCCGCCTTCCCCAGTGCTCCTGGGCCAGCCAGAAGGCGAAGGGGAGGACGGTCAGCAGGGGCAGGGGCAGGGCCAGAAAGGGCCCGCTCCGGGTTACGGCGTACTGCCCCAACAGAAGCCCCTGCAGCAGGGCCGACAGGATCACCCAAAGGTAACGCTTGCGGTCGATTCCGTACATGGAAAGATGGAATGAATAAAAGGAACGCGGTCAGCGTGCCAGGTAGTGGTATGTGGCGCCCTGCTCGACCGGCTGCGGGGGAAGGCGCGTGGAGAGCAGCGCCGACCCCTGCTCCAACGTGACGGTGTGGAGCTTCAGGGGCAGGGGAAACCGGGCGAGGTCCAGCAGGGGCTGAATCTGCGACAGCGCCTTGTTCGTGATGTATTCGGGCAGGTCCAGCTTGTTGATGCGCACCTGGGGCCCGTCCAGCCAAAGCTCCTTGTGGTTGACGATCTTCAGCTTGCTGTCGATCTCTATCAGGATGTCCAATGTGACGAACAGGACCTTGGCCAGATACGTCCCCCTGCCCTTGAGCCCGGAGGGCGTGATGGCGAGCGTGATGTTCTTCCAGTGGTCGTCCTTGCCGAAGGTCTGGGCCTCCAGGCCCTTGTTGATGTCCTCCTCGAGGATGCGGCACGCCGCATAGATCTGAAGGGCATCCCGGCACTCGACGTCCCCGGAGACCCAATTCTCCGGCGCGTTGAACTGGACGTCGTTCATGCGGAAGGTCAGCCTGTCGATGCGGACGTCCTCGATCCTGACGCCCTTCAGGTCCATGAAGAGGTCGTGGAAACGCCCCGTGGCGTCCGGCTGCCCCACGACCGAGAGCGAGAGCTCCTCCGGGGCGAAGCGGTTCACGTAATAGGCCAGGAGGCGCGAGGTGTCGTCCGTGGGCTCGATCGCTCCCCGAAACTCGAAATCGGCGGCCCAAAGGGCGGATGCGGCGAGGGGCAGGGAGAAGCCTCCCTTCGCCAGAAGCGCCAGAAACACCAACAGAAGCAGCTTGATCGTCCTCAAGATGAAAGACCCCCTAACGGATTTCCATTCCCTTATTATAGCTCAGGGCGCATCGCTCGGTGCGGAGAGGGGCGACCGCAGCCCTGTCGTCCTTTCAGCTCATCGTTTCCTCCATACTCAAGGAAAGCGTAGCGGGGAGGAGGGGGATGTCGGTTCGCGAGAGCCCTGCCCGAGGAGAGAAAAGGCCGGGGAGGTTTCTCCCCGGCCCGGTCTTTCGATCAAAGTTTTCAGAGAATACCCTGCCCCGTTACGCCTTGATGGGCTGAGGGCCCATCTCCGCCAGCGCCTTGTAGGCCTCGTAGCGCTCCCTGGCCTCCTTCTCCGCCTGATCGAAGAGCGCGTCGGCGAGGTCCGGGAAGCCCTGCTTCAGGGCCGCGTAGCGCACCTCGCTCAGCAGGAAGTCCCGATAGCTGGCCTTCGGCTCCTTGGAGTCGAGGATGAAGGGGTTCTTGCCCTGCTCGGCCAGCTCGGGGTTGTAGCGGTACAGGTGCCAGTACCCCGCCTCGACGGCCTTCTTGCTCTGAGCCTGGGTCTTGCCCATGCCCGCCTTGATGCCGTGGTTGATGCAGGGCGCGTAGGCGATCACCAGAGACGGACCCTTGTGGGCCTCGGCCTCGGCCAGGGCCTTGAGCAGCTGGTTCTTGTCCGCCCCCATCGCGACCTGCGCGACGTAGACGTGCCCGTAGGTCATGGCCATGCGCCCCAGGTCCTTCTTGCGCACGCGTTTGCCGCTTGCCGCGAACTTGGCGATGGCGGCCGTCGGCGTGGACTTGGAGGACTGGCCGCCCGTGTTGGAGTAGACCTCGGTGTCCATCACCAGGATGTTGACGTCCTCCCCGCTGCCCAGCACGTGGTCGAGCCCGCCGTAGCCGATGTCGTAGGCCCAGCCGTCGCCGCCGAAGATCCAGACGGACTTCTTGACCAGGTAGTCCCGGAACTGCTCGATCTGCGCGTACTCGCGGAGCACCGCCTCGTCGTCGCAGCCGCACTCGCCGCAGGAGCAGCAGAACATCTTGTCCAGCAGCTCCTCGACCCTGGCGGCCGACTCGCGGGATTTCTCGCCGTCCTCGTGGGTGTCCAGCCACTCCTGAAGCACGGCCTTGTCCTCCTGGGGGATGTCCAGCTTCAGCAGGTTCTCCATGGCCTCGACCAGATAGCCCACCATCACGTTGAGCGAGAGCTTCATCCCGAATCCGTACTCGGCGTTGTCCTCGAAGAGGGAGTTCGCCCACGCAGGTCCACGCCCCTTGGCATTGGTCGTGTAGGGCATGCTGGGCGCCGAACCGCCCCAGATGGAGGAACAGCCCGTGGCGTTGGCGATGATCATGCGGTCGCCGAACAGCTGGGTGATCAGCTTGGTGTAGGGCGTCTCGCCGCAGCCCGAGCAGGCGCCGCTGAACTCCAGCAGCGGGCGCTGGAACTGGCTGCCCTGAACGGTGAACTTGCTGCCCGCGTTCTCCTTGTCCTGGACGTTCTCGATGGCGAAGGTCCAGTTGTCGATCTCGCCGTCCTGAGTGGCGATGGGCTTCATCTCCAGGGCGCTGGCGGGGCAGATGTCCGCGCAGTTCCCGCAGCCCATGCAGTCCAGCGGATCGACCTGTATCTTGTACTTGTAGCCGGCGTCCTTGAGGGCCTTACCCTTGCAGTCGACGGCGCCGAACCCCTCGGGGGCCGCGGCCTGCTCGTCCGCGTCCAGCAGGAAGGGGCGGATCGAGGCGTGCGGGCACACCATGGCGCACTGGTTGCACTGGATGCACTTTTCGCTCTTCCACTCGGGCACGTTCACGGCGACGCCGCGCTTCTCGAAGGCTGCGGTCCCGGACGGGAAGCTGCCGTCCTCGCGGCCGACGAAGGCGCTCACGGGCAGGCTGTCGCCTTCCTGCGCGTTGATCGTGGCGCACTGCTCCGACGCGAACTCCGGGACCTCCGAGGGCATCCCGCGCTTCTCCACCGTCTTGTCCGGGGCCTCGAGCCAGGACGCCGGGATCTTGATCTCGATAATGTTGTCCAGCCCGGTGTCGACCGCGGCGTGGTTCATCTTCACGACGTTCTCGCCCTTCTTGCCGTAGGACTTCTCGATGGCGTCCTTCATGTACTTCACGGCGTCCTCGATCGGGATGACGTTCGCCAGCTTGAAGAACGCGGACTGCATGATCGTGTTGGTGCGGTTGCCAAGCCCCAGCTTCTCCGCCTCGTCCACGGCGTTGATGACGTAGAACTTCGCTTCCTGCTTTGCGAGCTGGCGCTTGAGCTTGGCGGGAAGGTGCTCCTCGAGCTGCTCGAGCGTCGTCCACTGCGTGTTGAGCAGGAACGTCCCGCCCTTCTTGAGCCCCGAGGCGACGTTGTATTGATGGACGTACTCCTGCTTGTGGCAGGCGATGAAGTTGGCCGCGTCGATGAGATAGGTGGACTTGATCGGGGACCTGCCGAAGCGCAGGTGCGACACCGTGATGCCGCCGGACTTCTTGGAGTCGTAGGCAAAGTAGCCCTGGGCGTAGAGATCCGTGTGGTCGCCGATTATTTTGATGGAGTTCTTGTTGGCCCCGACGGTGCCGTCGGAGCCCAGCCCCCAGAACTTGCAGCAGACCGTTCCCTCGGCCGCGGCCTCGACGTCCTCCAGAACGGGCAGGGAGCTGTCGCTGACGTCGTCGACGATGCCGATGGTGAAGCGGTTGCGGGGCTCGTAGAGCTCGAGGTTGTCGAATACGGTCTTGATGTGGCTGGGGGTCGTGTCCTTGGAACCCAGCCCGTAGCGGCCGCCGACGATCCGGGGCGCGGAGCCGCCCTTGTCGAAGAACAGGGTGCGGACGTCCTCATAGAGGGGCTCGCCCAGGGAGCCGGGCTCCTTGCAGCGGTCCAGAACCGCGATGGCCTCGACGGTGGAGGGCAGCACGCGGAAGAAGTATTTCGGGGAGAAGGGACGGTACAGGTGCACCTCGACCACCCCGACCTTTTTGCCCCGTGCGTTCAGGTAGTCGACGGTCTCCTCGATGGCCTGGCAGACGGATCCCATCGCGACGATGACGTGCTTCGCGTCCGGCGCGCCGTAGTACGTGAAGGGGTGATAGCTGCGCCCCGTGAGCTTCTTGATCTCCTGCATGTAGCCCTCGACGACGTCGGGGATGTCCTCGTAGAAGGGCTGCGACGCCTCCTTGGCCTGGAAGAAGATGTCCGGGTTCTGCGCCGTCCCCTTCTGGAAGGGGTTCTCGGGCCTCATGGCCCGCGAGCGGAACATGTCGATGGCGTCATAGTCCACCAGCCCGGCGAGATCGTCGTAGTCGAGCGCGTCGATCTTCTGGATCTCGTGGGAGGTGCGGAAGCCGTCGAAGAAGTGCAGGAAGGGAACGCTCGTCCTGAGGGTCGAGAGGTGCGCGACGGCGGCCAGGTCCATGGTCTCCTGGACGCTCCCGGCGGCGAGCATCGCAAACCCCGTCATGCGCGCGGACATGACGTCGCTGTGGTCGCCGAAGATGGAGAGGGCGTGCCCCGCGATGGCCCGGGCCGAGACGTGGAAGACGCACGGCATCAGCTCTCCCGCGATCTTGAACATGTTGGGTATCATCAGCAGCAGCCCCTGGGACGCCGTGAACGTGGTGGCCAGCGCTCCCGCCGACAGGGCCCCGTGCACGGCGCCCGCGGCGCCCCCCTCGGACTGGAGCTCCGTGACCTTGACGGTCTGCCCGAAGATGTTTTTGCGCCCGTGAGCCGCCCACTCGTCGATCAGCTCGGGCATGGTCGACGACGGCGTGATGGGATAGATCGCCGCGACCTCGGAGAACGCGTAGGCGACGTGCGCCGCCGCCGCGTTTCCGTCCATAGTTTTCCAGTGCCTCTTTGCCATTTCTGAAACCCCTCCTCGAATACTTGCCCCGGGCGTCCCGGACCGTCCGGAAACCTCCCGGAAAAGAACCCCCAACCCAACCAAAAACACGAAGAACACGAAACCTCCAAACGCAAAAAGCACAAAAAGTTTTCACAGAGGTCCTCTGCGAAAACGCCGATTCCGCGTTCGGTTTTTCATCGACATTCATTTTACTACAAGCCTGCTTTCTTTATATAAAAAGGCGCGTTCGAACTTTGCCGAAAATGCCTATATTGTTCGCGTCCGGCCGAAGAAGATTACGATTGCGCTGTTACGACGGTATAATAGCGGGGCGCTCCGCGCGAGGGGGCGGGGCGCTTGTTTTTGTCGTTGGGTTTGTTCCGTAACTCGGAAAGAAAGGGGTTTTGTCCATGTCGATACGGAAGAAAGGTCTTTTGAGGATTGTCGTCTGCCTCATCGCCGCCGTCCTGCTACTTGCGGGGAACTCGGACGCTGCGACGTTCACGGTGACGACGAACGCGGACAGCGGGCCGGGCTCGCTGCGGCAGGCCGTCCTGGATGCGAACGCGACCGTCGATCTCGACGAAATTCAGGTCGGCGCCGGGGTGGGGGTCATCACGCTCACCTCGGAGGTGAACATCTCCTCCCCGCTCATGATAAGAGGCGGCGGTGCGACCGTGAAGGGGAGCTCGACGCGCCTCTTCAGCGTCACGGGGGGGACGGTGGGGTTCGACCGAATCACCTTCACGGGTGGCAAGTCCTTCTCCGGAAACGGCGGAGCGGTGAATATCGAGGGGGACGCGAAGGCGGACTTCGCGAACTGCACGTTCTTCAACAACGATGCGGGCAGCCGCGGCGGCGCTGTGTGCGTGGCCGGGACCAGGCTTGACTCGACGACGTTCCTGAACTGCACGATCGCGGGCAACAGTGCGGAGCGAGGCGGGGGCGTCGCCGTTCTCCTTGGCGCCGTCAGTTTCGCGGGGTCCATCGTCACCGGCAACGCGGAGCGAGGCGGGCTGGCGCAGGGCGCCGACGTCTACGCGGACTCCGGCGGAAGCGTCTTCGGCAGCGGGCGCTACAACGTGATCGGACAGACGAACGCGCCGGCCTCCTTCGGCTCGGCCCAGGGCAACCACACCTCCGTCAGCTCGGCGGACGTGTTTTTCACCATCCCTCTGGCCCTCGTGTCCATGGATGGAGCGCGGGTGCTCAAGCTCTCCAGCCTGTCCGGAAACGTCGCGCGCGATCTGATCCCGGAGGGCTCCGCAGGCTTCCCCGACGTGGACGAGCGGGGGGCCAAGCGTCCCCAGCTCCTGGGGCTGGACGCGGGCGCGTTCGAGCTGAGTCCCATCCCCATAGCGAGCGTCGACCTCAAGGGGAGCCCCTACATCCAGCTGGGCACGACGGCGCCGTATACGGCCGGGGTTCATCCGGCCGACGCCACCCGGAACATCCGAGCCTACAAGGACGGGATCGAGTGGTCCGTCAGCGATGCAGGGGTCATCTCGGTTGACGCCTCCGGCGTCGTCTCGGCCCTGAGGACGGGCGACGCCATCCTCTACGCCAGGGCGCACGGCTGGGACGCCGCGGGCAACACGACCGTGTCCTCCACGGTCTCGCTCAAGATTCGCGTGGGCACCACGCCGCTTCCCGTCCCTGAGGTTACCGTCAAGGCCCTGAGCGGCGTCACCATGAAGACCAACACCACCCGGACGGTCAAGCCGGAAGTCGTCGTCAGCCTGGCGGGCGTCCCGGCGGAGATGGACTACAGGCTCACGGTCTCCTCCTCGAACCCCGGCGTCGCCTCCGCGGACGTGGCGGCTGACGGCAAATCGATCCTGATGGCGGCGAGGGCCTTGGGGACGAGCGAGATTACGGTGACCGCCTCGTCCAGGAACAGCGCGGGAACGGGCACCAGCGCCCCGGTGACCTTCACCCTCACGGTCTCGGACAAGAAAGGCTCCGGCAAGAAGGGCGGCGGCGGCTGCGACGCGGGATTCGGCGGATTGGCACTGACTCTTGCAGCTCTCTTCCTTTTGAGGAGAAAGGCATAGCCTTCTGAATAAAAGCAGCTAGTCCCTTCAGGGGCGACGCGGGATTCGGAGGAATGGCCTTGGCTCTTGCAGCCCTCTTCCTTTTGAGGAGAAAGGCATAGTTCCCGAGCAGAGGCAGCTGGTCCGTTAAGCAGGCGACCGCCTTCCGCGAGGCGCTAGCCTCGCGGGGCGTGTCGTTCGCTTACGTCGATGCGCGGCACCGTTGCCGCGCTATCGACGCCGGCAGGCGACCAGCTCTGGTAAAGCCCCTGAGCGATTCGCACAGCTCGTTCCTCGCTGGCTTTCTGCTTATCCGCGGGCTTCTGCCCGCGGATGCTGTGTCGTTCGCTTATGTCGAACGGCAACACAGTTGTTGCTGTTCGGCGCAGCAGGCGACCGCCTTCCGCGAGGCGGCACGGCTTCGCCGCCCTGTCCGTCCTTGCTTTTGTCCTCACGCTCGTGTATACTGAGGGCACTTCGATAGAAATTGCCGAAGGAGTGGGCCTGTGCCCGCTCCTTTTTCTTTGGATTTTACTGTATTTCGCAGGCGTCGCATCGCGCTGTGGAGAGGAGCGTGTGGCCTTTGGAGGGCGGGGGAACGATGTGTCGGATGGAGTCTCTGGAACGGCCCATCCGCGAGCTGGTCGAGCGTTTGGGGTACGAGTGCGTTCACGTCGGCGTCGGGACGGATTCCGCGCAGCGGAGGGTCCGTGTCCTCATCGATTCCCTGGGGGGGATCGCCGTTTCCGACTGCGAGACGGTGTCGCGGGCGGTCAATCGCTTCCTGGACGAGAACGACATCCCGGAGCTCGAGGGGCGCTACTATCTCGAGGTCAGTTCTCCGGGGGTGGAGCGTCCGCTCTTCACGCCGGAGCATTACGCGCGCTTTCGGGGACGGGAGGCGCGCATCCGCCTCACCGAGCCCATGGGGGGGCGCAAGGGCCTGACGGGGGAGATCCTGTCGGCGGACGAGGACTCGGTGGTCCTGTTCGTGCCCGACGAGGAGCGCGAGATCGCCGTCCCGTTCGGCAACATCAGGAGCGGCTCGCTGGTCTTCCGGGGGTTCGAACCGCAGGCCCCGAAAAAGCATAAGAAGGGCGGGAGGTCCGGATCCGACGGAGGACCCCGGACGGGCGAGGACAACGGGAAACATCGTGAGGAGGAACTTTAGATGCAGCTGGGGCGCGAGTTTGTGAGGGCTCTGAGCCAGATCGCCAAGGATCGCAATCTGTCTCAGGAGCTGATCGTATCGAGTCTTGAGGCGGCTCTGATCTCCGCCTACAAAAAATATCAGGGCGGCAACCAGGAGGCCGAGGTCCTCGTGGACTTTGAGACCGGCGATGTCGTGGTCAGCGAGCTGCGCACCGTCGTGGAGACGCTGGAGTCCCCCGACACGGAGATCACGCTCGAGGACGCCCGAAGGCTGGGATACGAGGACGCCGCGCTGGGCGACGTCCTGCGGCTGGAGAAGAACCCCGGCGACTTCGGGCGGATCGCCGCCCAGACCGCCCGCCAGGTGATCATTCAGCGCCTGAAGGACGCCGAGCGCCAGGTGATCTACGACGAGTTCTCCGACAAGGTCGGGGAGATGATGACCGGCGTGGTCTTCAAGTCGGAGAACGACCAGGTCCTGGTGCGCCTCAACGAGCGCACCGAGGCCATCCTGCCGCGCAAGGAGCGGATCCCCGGGGAGAAATACGTCCCCGGAGACTACATGAAGTTCTACGTCCTGGATGTCCGGCAGATGACGCGGGGCCCCAGGATCGTCGTATCCCGGACGCACCCGGGCCTTCTCAGGAAGCTGATGGAGCTCGAGATCCCGGAGGTGCAGGACGGGGTGATCGAGATCCGCAACATCGTCCGGGAGGGGGGGGCGCGCGCCAAGGTGGCCCTGATGACCCTGGACGCCAACGTCGACCCGGTCGGGGCGTGCGTGGGCAATGCCGGGGCGAGGATCAAGGCGATCAGCAAGGAGCTGATGGGCGAGAAGATCGACGTCATCATCTGGAGCGGCGATCCCCTGGTGTACATCCGCAACGCCCTCTCGCCCGCCAAGGTCGCCAGGGTCGAGCCGGTGCTCGATCAGGAGCATGCGGTCCGGGCGTACGTCTATCCCGACCAGCTTTCCCTGGCCATCGGCAAGGCGGGACAGAACGTCCGGCTGGCGGCGCGCCTGACGGGCTGGAAGATCGACATCGACGCCCTCGAGGTCGAACGCATGCCGACGCTGCAGGACATCTTCCACGACATCGTGGAGGACGAGTAGCGTGAGCCAGCCGGGCCCGCGGCAAAAACCCCGGACCTGCGTCGGGTGCCGGGAGGAGTCGCCCAGGAGGGCCCTGATCCGCGTTGTCCGCTCCCCTGACGGCTCGGTCGTGGTGGACGAGCGCGGCAAACTCCCCGGCCGCGGCGCCTATCTCTGCGCGAGGCGGGAGTGCCTGGAGAGGGCGAGGAAGAGCGGCGCTCTCGCCCGTGCGCTCAGGACGGCGGTCCCCGAATCCTGCTACGCGGAGCTGGAGCGCCGCATCGAGGAGGAGGGCACGGCACACGCCGATCCGGAGGAGCGTCTGCACGAGATCTGCGCCCTGCTCGGGCTCTCCCGCAGGGCGGGGATGGTCCTCGTCGGCTCGGATAGTGTACAATCGCAGTGCGGCAGGGGCCCCCTGCTGCTCCTGACCGCGGAGGACTGTTCCGCGTCCGTGCTGGAGTTCGCTGACAGGCTGGCCTCGGCCGGCGCGCGGGCCCATACGCATATTCGCGCGCCCTTGAGCGTCGAGCGGCTGTCCCTGGCCCTGGGGACGGGGCGCGTACAGGTGATTGCCCTGCCGGGCCGGAGCGGCCTGGCGGATAGGATAAAGGTCTTGCTTGGGGAAGGGGGACGTGCCCTTGAACAACAGAATACGGGTTTATGAATTGGCGAAGATGCTGGGGAAGAGCAACAAGGACCTGATGAAGGTGCTGCAGGATCTGGGCGTCGAGGTGAAGACGCACATGAGCTCCATCGACGGCGAGACCGCTCAGCTGGTGGAGGACGCCCTGTCCTCTCCGGCGGGCGGGGCGAAGCCGGAGGCCGGGGCCGGCGGGGACGGGAGGAGGACGGTCGAGATCGGGGAACGGGCCACGATCAAGGCCGCGGCGGAGAAGATCGGGGTTTCCAGCGCGGAGGCGGTGAAGGCCCTGATGAAGGCCGGCCTGATGGTCCCCGCGACCGCGTCCGCCGACGCTAAGGTTCGGGAGGTCCTCTCGGGGGCCTTCGGGGTGGAGTTCGTCCTTCGGCCTGAGGAGAAGCCTGAGGCCGAGGGGAAGGGGGAGGCCGGGAAGGGGCCGAAACGGGACGCGAAGCCCAAGCCCGCGGGGCAGCCGGCCGTCCTGACGGAGCGTCCTCCCATCGTCACGGTCATGGGGCACGTGGACCACGGGAAGACGACGCTGCTGGACCAGATCCGCCACGCCAACGTGACCGCGCAGGAGGCCGGGGGGATCACGCAGCATATCGGCGCCTACATCGTCACGCACGACAAGAAGCCGATCGTCTTCCTGGACACCCCCGGACACGAGGCCTTTACGGCGATGCGCGCGCGGGGCGCGAGCGTGACGGACATCGTCATCCTGGTCGTGGCCGCCGACGACGGGGTCATGCCCCAGACGCGGGAGGCGATCGATCACGTGAAGGCGGCGAAGGTCCCGATCGTGGTGGCGGTGAACAAGGTGGACAAGCCCACGGCCAAGCCGGACCGCGTCCGCCAGCAGCTCTCGGACGTCGGCTTGGTCCCGGAGGAGTGGGGCGGCGACGTGGTGATGGTGGACGTCTCCGCCAAGACGGGCGACGGCATCCCCCAGCTTCTGGAGATGGTGCTCCTGGTCGCGGAGATGCAGGAGCTGAAGGGGAACCCCGGGGCGTCCCCGTCGGGCGTCGTCGTGGAGGCCCAGCTGGACAAGGGCAAGGGCCCCGTGGCGACCGTCATCGTGCAGCAGGGCACGCTGCAGCGCGGCGACATCGTCCTCTTCGGCTCGGCGTGGGGAAAGGTCAGGGCCCTGTTCGACTGGGCGGGCAAGCCGATCAAGAAGGCCGGCCCGAGCATCCCCGCGGAGATCCTGGGCCTGGACGAGGTCCCGCAGCCCGGGGAGACCTTCACCGTCGTGAAGAGCGAGCGGGAGGCGCGCAGCGCCCTGGCGGACAGCCGCGCCCGCGAGCGGGACGCGGGGGCCCCTTCGAAGCGGGCGTCCCTGGAGGACCTCTACGCCCAGATGCAGGCGGGGCAGATCCCGCAGCTCAGCCTTGTGGTGAAGTGCGACGTGCAGGGCTCCCTGGAGGCCCTGGCCGCCTCCCTCGAGAAGCTGGCGACCAACGAGGTGGGGGTCACCATCGTGCACCGGGGCGTCGGGCGCATCGCGGAGTCCGACGTGATGCTGGCCTCGACCTCCAACGCGGTCATCGTCGGCTTCAACGTCCGACCGGACGCCAACGCCAGGCGGGCCGCCGAGGTGAGCGGGGTGGAGATCCGGACCTACAACATCATCTACGACGTCATTGACGACGTCAAGGCCGCGATGAGCGGGCTCCTGAAGCCCAACCTCAGGGAGGAGCGCCTGGGCGAGGTGGAGATCCGGGAGATCTTCAAGATCCCGAAGGCGGGCAAGATCGCCGGCTGCCACGTCATGCAGGGGCTGGTCCGCCGCAACGCGCGGGTGCGCGTCGTGCGCGCGGGGATCGTCATCTGGGACGGCGGCATCGCGACGCTCCGCCACTTCAAGGACGAGGCCCGCGAGGTCAAGGCGGGGTTCGACTGCGGCATCGCGCTCGAGGGGTTCCAGGACTTCGAGGTCGGCGACGTCCTGGAGGTCTACGAGGTCGTCGAGGAGAAGCGCAGTCTGTAAACCGAACGGGGCGGCGGGATCGGAAGGAATAAAGGGGTGAAGGGGTTTGGGGACGTTTCGCATGGCGCGAATCAACAAGCAGCTTCAGCGGGAGATCGCCCTTCTGCTGGAGCACCGCATCAAGAACGAGGCCGTGAAGGACGCCATCATCACGGGCGTGGAATGTTCCCGGGACCTGGAACACGCGCGGGTGTTCTTCACCGCCGTGGACCCGGACCGGCGCGCCGCCCTCCAGGAGGAGCTCCAGTGTGTGAAGGGGGTGCTTCGGACCCTGCTGGGCCAGGTCCTGACCCTGCGCCATATCCCGGCCCTGGATTTCGTCCCGGACCGGAGCGTGGACTATGGGGAGAGGATCGACGGGATCCTGCATCGCCTGGGGCTCGACTCCCTTCCCGGGCAGGAGGGCGGTTCGGAGGAGGAGACGGATGACTGAGCGTTCCGCGCCCTGTTTTTCCGAGGTGTCCGCACTTCTGAGGGCGTTCCCCCGCTGGACGCTGTTCATCCACCAGAAGGCCGACGGGGACGCCGTCGGTTCGGCGTCGGCGCTCTTCGAGGCCGGCGTGCTTCTGGGGCGCCGGGTGCGCTGGATGGGACCCGACGCGTCGCTTCCCCTGCCCTACCGCTTCCTGCCCCACACGGACGAATACCTTTTCCGCGAGGAGCTCGCCTTTGACGATACGGGGGAGCTCTACGTCTTTCTGGACTCCTCGAACGAGGAGCGCGGGGTCCGGGGCGTCGGGGGCCGCGCTCCGGGGACGGTCGTCCTGAACTTGGACCACCACGAGGACAACTCCCGATACGGGACCCTGAACTGCGTCGACCCCTCCTGCTCCTCGACCACGGAGCTCCTGTACCGCCTTTTCAGGGCGGAGGGCTGGACGGTGACGGCGACGATCGCCGAGAGCCTGTACACCGGGCTCGTCACGGACACCGGGGCCTTCATGTTCAGCAACACGACGCCGCGGGCTCACCGCATGGCGGCGGACCTCCTGGAGCTGGGGGTGGACCCGTCGCGGATCGAGGCGCATATCTACCACAACCGATCGCTGAAGGCCATGGCGCTCTGGGCGCAGGCCCTCTCCCGCATCGAGGTCTGGGGGAAGGACGGGGAGTTCTCCCTGTCGTGGCTCTCGCACGGCGACTTCGCCGGGACGGGTTCTCAGGCCGCGGACACCGAGGGGCTGGTCAATCAGCTGCTGACGATCCGTGGGATCCGCTTCGCCATGCTCCTCTCCGAGCTGGAGCCGGGGCGGGTCAAGATCAGCTTCCGTTCCGAGGAGGGCATGGTCCCGGCCGCGGTCGTCGCCCGGAGTCTCGGAGGGGGCGGGCACCCCAGGGCCGCCGGGGCGACCCTGGAGGGCACCGTGAAGGACGTCGTGCGAAAGGTTCGGTCCGCATTGGAAGAACGCCATGCCGAATGGGCTGCTGCTCATTGACAAGCCGGAGGGCGTCCGGAGCACGGACTGCGTCGCCCGGGTGCGGCGGGCCTTCGGCAGGGGCACGCGCGTCGGGCATGCCGGCACCCTGGACTCCACGGCTTCGGGGCTCCTGGTCGTCCTCGTGGGGTCCGCGACGCGCCTCTCGGACTACGTGATGCGGCTTCCCAAGGTCTACAGGGCGTCGGTGCGCCTGGGGGCGGAGACGGACACCTGCGACCGAACCGGCAAGGTGGTCTTCCGCGGCGACGCCGCCTGCGCGGACGAGGCCGCCCTCGACCGGATCCTGCCCTCCTTCTGGGGCATGAGGATGCAGCGGCCCCCCGAGATCTCCGCCCTGAAGGTGAACGGGGAACCCTCGCACCGTCTGGCCCGTTCCGGGCGGGGCGGAGCCCTGCCGGAGCGGCCGGTGATGATGGAGAGCGTCCGCCGCTCCGCTTTGGCGGACGGCTGCGTCGAGATCGAGGTCGTCTGCGGCAGGGGCACCTATATCCGCAGCCTCGCGCGGGACATCGGGGCCAGGCTGGGCTGCGGCGCTCACATCGAGGCCCTGCGCCGCCTCTCGATCGGCCCCTTCCTCGTCTCGGAGGCCCTGTCCTTCCCCCCGGACCCCGGCGTGCCGCTGCGCTCCCCGAGGGAGGCCGTCGCCCCCTTCCACCGGATCCTCCTGACGGAGCGGGCGGAGGCGCGCCTTCGGAACGGCCTTCCCGTGCCCCTGCGGGAGGCCGGCCGCTATGTCCCCGGGACCGTGGGGCTCGCGGGCGGCCTGTGCGTCGAGGGGGCCGGGATGATCGGCTTTGTCGACAGGGAGGCCGGGGAGAAGGGCGCGGGAGAGATTCTGCTGAGGCCCCGGGCCAACATCTCCGTTCGGGATGAGGCGGAGGGGACATGATCCTGGTCCTGGGGGCCTTCGACGGTTTCCATCGCGGGCACGTCCGCCTTCTGGGCCGGGCCCGGTCCATGGCGTGTTCCATGGGCACGGACTGGGGGGTCGCGACCTTCTCCCCGCACCCGGGGCTCGTGTTGGGGACGATGCGCTCGACCCTCTTCAACTCGGGAGAATGGGAGCTCATCCGGTGTGTCCTGGGGATCCCGCACCTGATCGTCCTCCCGTTCGACGAGCGCCTGAGGAACCTCTCCCCCCGCGATTTCTGGGTGGAGCTGAAACGCCTGACGGACGTGGAGGGCATCGTCGTGGGCAGGGATTTTCGGTTCGGGTTCGAGGGGAGGGGGTCGGCGTCCCTCCTCGAGTCGTTCTGCCGCGAGGACGGAGCGGCGTTCTTCGCGGAGGACCTGCTGGAAGGCGAGGGTGGGGGAAAAATCTCCAGCTCCGCGATCCGCAGCCGGGTGCGGCGGGGGGACGTCTCGGGCGCCGCGGCCGACCTGGGGTACCCCTGGTTCCTCCGGACGGACGTCCTGCACGGGGACGAGCGGGGGCGCAGGCTGGGATACCCGACGGCGAACCTGAACATCGGAGGACCGAGGACGCTTCCGGCCGACGGCGTCTATGCCGTGTCCCTGATCGCCCGGGGGGGCTGGCGCTGCGGCGCTCTCTCGGTAGGCCGCAACCCGACCTTCGACGACGTCCGTGAGCGGCGCGCCGAGGTCTTCATCCTGGACTTCGAGGGGGACCTCTATGGGGCGGAGCTGGCCGTGTTCTTCCTGGAGCGGCTCAGGCCCGAGCGGCGCTTTCCGGATGCCGCGCGTCTGACGGAGCAGATCGCCGCGGACGTGGCGCGCTGCCGCACGGTTTACGAGGAGCGCATGAGCGCGGACCCGGAGCTCTTCGGGGCCTTTCTGCGATGTTTTCATTAGATATGGGGGTCTTCGTGGATTGAATCAGTGTTTCCCCGGGTTCCGTCCGGGGTTCCCGGGGGACGCGTCCCCCGGGCGGGGCG
>NZ_CALIAA010000173.1 GCF_938040765.1 uncultured Fretibacterium sp. | reverse complement strand
GTAGGGCCCGCCTCGTTCGTTCAAACTAAAGGATCGATTTGCAGCGGATGTAATTGACGCCGCTCCCCCGGGAGGAGCGCAGCGTCCCCTCCACGACCACGGGGTCCCCGGCCTGTTTCCCGTTCAGGACGTCCCTCAACGCGTCGTCATAGACCCGCACCACCAGAAAGTCGCGGCGCGGGGAACCGTCCGGATCCTGGTTGTCCTGACGAACCGCGAACTGTACGTATTTTCCCGTCCCGGTCTCCCCCTCCGTCCGTCCCTTGAGGAGGTGCACCTGTCCCGAGACCCGCACGCTGTTCTCCCAATTCAAAGGAAACACCCTCTTTCCGTCATTTCGTGCCGGGACGGCCAAGCCATCCATAACGCACTCGATACAATCCGTAAAAAATCGAAAGGCGCCCTCTCTCAAGGGCGTCCCGTCACTGGCTGAGAACCTCCAGCCGCTCTGCGGAAAGATACATGTCGCCGCTCCCACGCGAGGCGCGCAGCACGCCCTCCACCTTGATCGCGGCTCCCTCGTCCAGCTCCTTCAACTGTTTCTGCACCTCGGGAACGAAGGCGCGCACCGTCAGGAAGTCCTTGCGGACGGTACCATCCGTCCAGAGATTCTCATGTCTGATGGAGAAGGGGAAATACTTCCGCTCCTTTTTATCGCCCTTGATGAAATGCAGCAACCCCGATACCGTGACGCTGTTTTCGATCTGCACCACTACGCTTCACCTCTTCTTAAGTAGGATTCCCGGAAAAGAAAGCGATATCAAAAACGCCCCCACTCAGCCCCCGGCCCCATCGAACGGCCGGGCGGTACCACCGCGGGAAAAGCATTCCGCTCTCATTTTACCTCGCAAAGCGGCAAACCGAAAGCCTCCCCGTGGAGCCCAAGGCCCACGGGCTGCGGCGGCTTTATCGAGGATCGGGCGCGCTGTCGTACAGGCTGAACCGACTTCGACCCTGCAGCCGTCCGATGCGGCGGAATCATGAAGGAGGACGGGCTCAGGATGCCCTGGACGCACGCCTCTCCTTCCGCGACTGGACCCCCCAGATCAAGGCAAGCACGAGGAAGCCCGCCAGGTCCGATTTCCATCCGGGGATCATCAGCCCCAGCGCTCCGGCCAAGGCGAGGACGCGCAGGTCCAGGGAGATCGGCGCCCTGAAGAACCCTATCGTCGACATCCCCAGCAGGAAGACGCCGATCAGCGCGGTGGTCACGGCGAGGGCGAAGGGCAGGAACTCGAAGTCCACCAGGACGAGAATGGGGTTATAGGCATAGATGTAGGGGACCAGAAAGCCCGCCAGGGCCAGTTTTGTAGCCGTCGTCCCCGTCCTGAAGGCATCCGCGCGGGCGATGCCCGCCCCCGCATAGGCCGCCAGGGCGACGGGCGGCGTGAGGTCCGCCGCGATGCCGAAGTAGAGCACGAACATATAAGCCGCCATGGGAGGAATGCCCAGCTGAATGAGAGCCGGCGCCGCCATGGTGCTCGTCACGATGAAGTTGGCCGTCGTCGGAAGCCCCATGCCCAGGAAGATCGAGGCGACCATGGTGAAGATCAGGGTCAGCAGCAGGCTGCCGCCCGCCAGGGTGACGATGGCGTGGGCCAGCTTCAGCCCCAATCCCGTCAGGGTCGCCGTCCCGATGATCAGCCCCACCGTCGCGCAGGCGCAGGCTACCCCCAAGGCTCCGCGCGCCCCGTTCTCCAGGCCCTCCCATAGTCTTGCCGGGGTCAGCCACGTATCACGGCGGAAATAGGAGGTGACGAGCGTCAGGATGATTCCCCGAAAGGCCGCCTGAAGGGGCGTGTAGCCGGCAACGAGGAAATAGATGATCCCCGCCAGCGGGATCAGCAGGTGTCCACGCTCCCAAAGGAGCGTCCACAGGCGCGGCAATCGGTCCCTGGGCAGGCCCTTGAGCCCCAGTCGCGTGGCCTCGTAGTGCACCTGGACGATGACCGCGATGTAATAGAGAAGTGCGGGGACGACCGCGGCCAACGCCACCTCGACGTAGGATATCCCCATGGTCTGGGCCATGATGAAGGCCGCCGCCCCCATGACGGGCGGCATGATCTGCCCTCCGGTCGAGGCGACGGCCTCCACGGCCCCGGCGAAATGGGGCTGGTACCCCACGCTCTTCATCAGGGGGATGGTGAACATTCCGGTGGTGCAGACGTTGGCGACCGAGGAGCCCGAGATCGTGCCCATGATCCCCGAGCTGACGACGGCGACCTTGGCCGGGCCGCCGGCCGACCAGCCGGCCAGCGCCATGGACAGGTCGATGATGTACCTGCCGAGCCCCGTCTGCTCCACGATGGAGCCGAACAGGATGAACATGAAGACGAACGTCGCGGAGACGGCGAGGGGCGTCCCGAACACCCCCTCGGTCCCCAGGTACATGTGGTTGATGATGCGGTAGAAGTTGTACCCGCGATGCTGGAACAGCGACGGAGCGTATCGTCCGAAATAACAGTACATGAGGGCCACGATCACGATGATGGGCAAAATGGGGTTGGAGACCCTCCGCGTCGCCTCCAGGACCACGACGATGCCCAGGAGCCCCACGGCCAGGTCCAGGGTGTTCGGCATCCCGGCCCGGGCCAGCATGGAGCCGTAAAACTCCGCGGCCATATAAAGGGTCACGAAGGCCCCCACCGCCGCCCAGAGGTAATCGTACCAGGGAATGCGGTCCCTCGGACTTCGGGACGTCGCGGGATACAGAAGGAAGACCAGGACGAGGACAAAACAAAGGTGAATGGGGCGCTGCCACATCTCCTTGAGCAGGCCGAAGGCCGAGGTGTAGAGATGGAACAGGGACATCATCACCGCAATGACGGAGATCATCCTCCCCGTCCAATCCGACGGGGAACGGAAACGGGACTCGCTGTCGTACCGCCTCTTGATCTCCTCCACATCGATATCGCCGGGGGCGTTGCTCACAATCCGTTCTGCCAAGTATCTCCCCTCCTCGGAGGTCCAGTTCTTCAAAACCGGGTCGGCGCCGTCGCTTCACTGCACGCGCAGAACCAGGCGACGCCCCGGATAAAGCTCGAAAAGCGGCAGCACTTCGCCGGAGGGCAGGGTCAGGGTATTTCGTCCAAAACGCGCGTCCCCCACCCTCAGGACGATGGACTCGAAGGACCGCCCTCCCCCGATGTAACGGTACCAGGGCGGCTCGTGCACGAAGCGCCCTCGCGGAGGGGCCTCCGTGGGGAGCCCGGCGTTGGTGGACTGGGTGCGCTCCTCCCAGAGCCACAGCCTTCGAGCGTCCGCATAATAGCGGTCGACCACCGGGCACAGCTGCACGGAGTGAATGTACTCCGTCTCGAAGGACTCGCCGGGATAAAGAGGGAAGGAGCAAAGCGCCCTGCCCTCATCGTCACAAAGCGAGACCCGCGGCGTCAGCGCATCCAGGGCCAGGACGAGCGCGCCGCACCACAGGACGAGAATCCCCCCAAGCGCCCAGCGAGACCTCACCGCAGCCCTTCGAGGACGCGCATCCAGTTGCCCCCCAACAGCTTGTCCGCGGCCCGGGGCGGGAACTCCCGGCGGACCGCCTCGACAAAGGGCGCCACATGCCTGTAGGAGGGGAACACGCTGTTGACACGCTCCCCCTCCGGGAGGGCGAATTCGCAGAGGTCGAGGCCCAACCCCACGTGATCCTCTCCGGCGACCTCGACGATATGCCGGGCATGGTCGAGCAGCCCCGCATAGCGCGGCCTCCCCTCCGGAATGGGCGGGAGCTTCGGGGCCACGGCCTCGGGGCATCCCGGCCTGTCGTCCTCACCGGCGTACACGAAATGGACCATGTTGTTGAGCCCGATGGCGCCGCCCCGGGAGGCCAGGGCCGCGATCTGCTCGTCCGTCAGGTTGCGGGCGACGCCGCAGAGGGCGCGGCAGTTGGAATGCGAGGCGATCACGGGCCCGTTGAAGAAGCGCAGGACGTCGCGGAACCCGACGTCGTTCAGATGGCTGACGTCCACGATCATCCCCAGCCGGTCGGCCTCCCGCAGAAGGGCGACGCCGAAGGACGTCAGGCCACCGACCGTCCCCTCCTCGAGGGGACGGAAATGGCAGCCGTCCGCCGCCGCATTTCTGCGGCTCCAGGCAAGTCCCACAAGGCGCACGCCGAGCTCGTGGAAGACGGAGAGAAGCTGGAGGTCGCTGCCCAGGGGGTCGACCCCCTCGAAAGACAGGAAGAGAGCGAGCTTCCCCTCCTCCACGGCACGCCGTGCCTCCTCGGCCGTGCGGCAGAGCGCGAGGAGCCCCGGGGACTCCCGCATCTCGGCACGGAGATTGCCTATCTGCCTCAGGGCCTCGCGCAGCGCCATCTCGGGGATGTATTCGCTTGCGACGAAGAGCGAGCAGACCAGCACGTTGACCCCCGCGGCACGCAGGTCGTCGAGATAGAAACGCTCTATGACGCGGGTCTCCCCTCTTCTGCGAAGACGGGAGACGTCCATCAGAAGGTCGTAATGGGCATCGACGACGATGGCGGACACGAAAGATCACACTCCGAATACAGGGATTCGAGGACACCTCGAGTGATTGAAATCGCCAAAAGTATACGGCATTGAAGGGGAAAACGCAAAAAACGCCCCTCTGGCGGGCCTCCGCTCCGGGGTTCCCGGTTCCCCTCCATGCCGGGGGCAGCGGCGTCCCGAAAGTCCCGGCACCATCATGCCCCCGGCGCACAGGGTATGTTTTCCTTGACAAACCTCGGCGCCGTCAATACAATGAGCGAAGTTTCACTGTAGGCTGCAAACAGAGTAAGCTGTGTGCGTCAAGTGTCCACGGATGGGATGTCGCCGTGGAACGAAACGGGAGACCGTACGGTGCATAGCTGCGTCCGCTGTTGAGGTTGTGTTTCACTCATCGCGGAGCGCTGTCGAGGACAGTGCTCTTTTTGTTCGCCTTCATCATCGATGATGAGGTGATCGTCATGAAAAATGTCCGTACCGCATTCCCCGCCATTTCCGCCCGTTTCCTCGGATTCCTTCCTTCCCTCATTTCGTCCTCCGTTCCATCGTTTTCCGCTCCATCGCCCTTCGCTCTGGCGTCCTTTGTGCTGGCCGGTCTTATGTTCCTCACCGCTCTTTCGGAGCCCGCCCTCGCACAGGCCGATTTTCACATCGGGCTCATGACGGGGACCGTCTCCGCCGCCGAGGACTCCCTCCGAGGTGCGGAGAGCCTGATCAACCGCTATGGAAGCGCGGAAAATGGAGGCATGATCCTCCACGTGACCTATCCCGACCAGTTCATCTCCGAGATGGAGACCACCATCGGCCAGATTGTGGGGCTCGCCGACGACCCCAAGATGAAGGCGATCGTCGTCAGCCACGGCATTCCCGGGACGACGGAGGGGTTCCGCCGCGTCCGGGAACGGCGTCCCGACATCCTCCTCTTCGTCGGGGAGGCCCATGAGGACCTGAACGTCGTCGCCTCCGCCGCGGATCTGGTGGTGAACGCGGACAGCTTCAGCCGCGGCTACCTGATCCCCCTGGCCGCCAAGGAGGTCGGGGCCAAAAACTTCGTCCACATCTCCTTTCCGCGTCACATGAGCTTCGAGACCCTGGGGCGCAGACGCGCCATCATGGAGGAGGCCTGCCGGGACCTTGGGCTCTCCTTCTACGCCGAGTCGGCGCCCGACCCGCTCAGCGACGTCGGGGTGGCCGGCGCCCAGCAGTTCATCCTGGAGAAGATGCCCGTCTGGCTGAAAAAATACGGCAGGGACACGGCCTTTTTGTGCACCAACTACACGCATATCGAGCCCATGCTCACGCGGGTCATCGAGCAGGGGGGCTACGTGGTCGACCTGTTCTCTCCGATCATGGGGCTGCCGGGAGCGCTGGGGATAGACCTCTCGAGGGAGAAGGGGAACTGGCCCGCCATCCTGAAAAAGGTGGAGCGTTTCGTGGTGGAGGCCGGCGCAGGGGGCCGCATTGGGACAGGGGCGTTCTCCTACGACTACACGAACGTCGTCGCCCTGGCGGAGTTCGGAAAACGCTGCATCGAAGGCAAGGCGCGTCTCGAAAGCCTGACCGATCTGCGCGCGTGTTACGAGCTTCACACCCCGGGCGCCCATTGGAGCGCCATACATTATGTCGATGCGGGGACAGGCCTTCGTCTGAAAAACGTGGTGCTGGTCAACCAGGACATCTACATTCTGGGACGCGGCTACTTCGGCATCACGGAGACGAAAGTGCCGGAAAAATATTTTCGGATCGGGGCCTTCCCCAGGCGGAGCGACGGCGCCGACGCGCAGCGGCGCTGAGACGAACGCCAAGGAAAGGGCTCATGGTACAACGAAGGAGCATGTTGTGGCCGGATCGAGGGGAATCGGGGCAAAATGAACGAAAAGATGAGATAATAAGGTGGAACGTCCTCCAAAAGGATGTTCAGGTTTTGTATACCTTAGGAGGCTTATCGCTTGATGAAAAATACATCCCGATATCCCTACGGCGGTACACCACGGGATGCCGTCCCTCCCCGCCCGCAACCGAGAAAAAAGAAAAAAAGGAGACG
>NZ_CALIAA010000172.1 GCF_938040765.1 uncultured Fretibacterium sp. | reverse complement strand
CTTTCTCGAGCTCGGAAAAGTAAAACGCCAGCCACTCGCGGCGCCTTTGGGCCGAAGAGGGAAGGTAAGGACGATCCCTCTCGAAGATTGGAGCATATAGCGACGCAAGGCCGCGCCTTGGATACGACGCCCGGAAAAATTCGTATGGCTCCCGGTATTGCCCCGATGCGATCAGCCTCCTCGTCCTCTCGTAGGCGCGAAGCTCCCCCAACACCCCGGGGTCCTGGACAACACGGGCATCCATGACGGAGGAAGAAGCGTCGGATCTTCGAGCGCAGTCGAGGTCGGAATAGCCCTCGAAGATATCCGGCCCCACATGTTGCCCCTTCAGGATGTCCATGCTGAGCGGCTCCAGCACCTCTTCCGCCAGAAGCGTCAGCAGCGGCCGGGGCGTCACCGCCCGCAGCGTTCCCAGCGTGCGCGATACCCACAGCGACAGGGTGTCGTAGGTTATGGGAAGGCGTTCCAGCAGGTCCCTTTGCAGGACCTCCATCTCGGCTCGTTCCTCCTCGAAGCCCTTCAGCCGATGCTCCCGCTCCTCCTTGGTCAGGGGGCGGAACTCCGCCTCGAACTTCCTCTGATCCGCCTCGAGCGTATCGATATCCAGACTGGCGTAGAAGGAGAGCAGGCCCCTCAGGGGCGGAAAGTCCACAGGGAGGAGGAGGGCCTTCTCCTCCTTCTCCCTCACCGGGCGCCGGGCGTTGGCCGATTCCCCGTACTCTCCGCCGAAGACGATCCTCTTCGTCAGAAGACTGGGGTCGGCCCCCTGGTCCAGGTCCGAAAAATTCGCAACCGTCTCCGGCAGGACTCCATAGGCCCGATAGAAGTCCGCACTGACGGGCCCCATGACGTCCTCGGCAAAGAGCTTCAGCAACGGGCGCGGGGTCACGACTCGAAGCTCGTCAAGATGCATCTTGATGAAGAAGCACAGGACCTCTCCATCCAGGAATCCCTGTGCTATCGTCTTGTCCCTGAGGTCGAGCATCCTGACGCGCTCTTCCTCGAAAATCCTTCGCCGTTTTCTCCGCTCCTCGTCCGGAAGTCTCCCGTGCACGCTCTCGAAGGCATTTTGATCGTCCTCGAGGGCCTTCAGATTCAGCCGGTCGTAAAAGGACAGGAGCGCCCTTATGGCATGGGTCCCTTCGATCGAACCCGTCCTCATTCCCGTATCCTCGTAAAGGGCTTCCAATACAGCCCTTTTATCTTGTGTGGGTTGAGGCGAGGCGTGCGGCCGTTCCTCCCGAGGCGTCTCCTTCGGACTGTCGCCGGGGACGGCCCCGACGGCGGATACGCCCCCCAGAACGTAGCCCAGAACAAACCCCATCGCCATACCCAGGACCCAAAATCCTCCGCGTCCCCACCGCGATTCCCGCGCTTTTTCCATGACGGAACCTCCGATTTCAAGTCCGGCTGAGGCTCAAAATTCCACCTGCATCTGGGGGTGAAACGGGCGAAACCTGTTTTCGCCGAATACCTCATTAAAAACTTCGTATGGATTGACAAAAGTACCGAGACGGGTTGCGGGGGAAGAAGCCCCCTTCTTCCATCTCCGAACGGACCGTGCATAGTCCTCTCGAAGGCCGGAACGGCGCAGAATCTCCACGATGCGGGCCGAAAGCTCCCGGTGCGCCTGGCACTGGCGCACCCAGGCCAGACTCATGCAGCGATACGCCTCCTCCGACGCGTAGATTTGGAGGAGCTCCCCGGTCTCGACGAGAAACAGCAGGTGCGTCGGGCTGCTCAAGGCCTCCCCCTCCATGGACCGCATTTTCCGCTCCTTCTCCCAGACGTACTGCGGCCAAACGTCCTTGGACGCGCCCTCGGGGATTTCCCAGTAGTCCGTAACGAGCCGGATAATCTCCTTGAGCCTGGCCGCCATCTGTTTCTCATCCTCCGTCAATTGGGGGACAGGAGCAACAAGGGAAAGAAGGGCTCTCCGGTGTCGCCGAGCGGGCCAATGACGCCTTATCTCCCTCAGTTCCCGTAAAGCCTCCCCCTTCCCGTCGTAGTACCCCTTCGCATCCGCCTCACCCAGCCGATACAGGGGATCCCGCTCCGGGCTTTCCTCTCCCTGTTCCATCTCCACCCCCAGCTCCGCCATGAGGCGGCGCTCCTCCATGCGATGCAGGTACTCCAGGCGCAGTGCGTCGAGCCGGCGTGCGCGGGAAAAATGGTCAAAGACGTCGGGCAGACGAGCGCACGCCCAAAGCTTTAAAATATGCCAAAGCTTTGGGTCCTTGTCGGGGCTCGCTATTCTCGCTATTATCTTATCCTCCGGATCCTTCCCATGGCAAAGGGACAGAAGCCCCGTGGGGGTGAAAAGTGTGTCGAAGCGCCTAGCGTCGAAGTAATCCCAGATGGCGACGTCCAAGGAACCACCCTGCCGACGGAGGCCGTCGAGGACGTAGGCGGGAATGTCCCGGGACACTCCCTCGAAGAGGACGACCCGAGTCTCGTCCGTCTCCTCCGCCTCGTCCTCCACGTAGGGGTTGAAGACCGGCGGCATCTCTCCGTCGTTCCAGCCCGTCCCGCTCTTCGCCTCCCCACCCCCGGCACGGCAGGGCAGAAAGACCGACCACATCAACAGACCCGCGATCAAGACGCAACGTACTCTCCCCATCATCGGTGCACCTCCTTCAAAACAGCCCGAGCCTCCGCTCCAATTATCCCCTGCCGCTGCATCCGGGGCGTAAATCCAGGGCTTAAAACGATAGGGCCCATGGCTCGTGCTTTTTCCATGACGGAACTCCCTTTTTCAAGGCCGGGCCTGCATCTGGGGGTGAAACCCGTTTTCGCCGAATATCTCGTTGAGCGACCTCACTCCCCCTGCAGGAACAGCCGGGGGCGAAGGGGCTCAACGTCTCCGCCCCCACAGGCCGCGTCCCGCCTTACGCGCCTCGGCCTGGAGACGGGCGAACAGGTCGGCATAGCGCGAGTTGGGCTGGATGGTCATGACGCGTCCATACCCCTCGAGGAGCAGCCTGGCGTTGAACATCCCCCGCCTCACGGCATCCTCGTCCCGCGCGGGCCGTTCCACCCAGACGTAGGCGAGATGGCGCTGGTACCTGTCCAGGGGGGCGACGTCGTACTCCAGCCACACGCGCCGCCCCGAGAGCGCCTGTTTCGTGAAGGCGCTGGCCTCGCGTCCATAGTATTGAACGGGCTTGCGGGGATGCACCGTTTCGGGCGTATCGACCCCGATCAGGCGCACACGGCGGGACTCCCCCTCCACCTTCACCACAAGGGTATCCCCATCGACGACGTTCGTGACGACTCCCTCGAGGAAATCGCCCGTGCGCCTCTCCCAGTGCGGGGCAAGGAACCCCAGGAGGAGCAGGACGAGGAGAAAAACCAGCTTCCTCGGCGTCATCGACGCCAGAGGGCTCGAGAAGAATCGCCGCGGTAACGGGCGGAGTCTCTTTCTAGGCATTCGTTCCTCCCGTATCGGACGGCTCCAGGGTTCTCAGGCAGGTCTCGAGATCCATCGGGCGGTAGTAGAGATAGCCCTGCCCCAGGGGGCAGTTCAGCCCGTCGAGGAGCCGCTCCTGCTCCTCCGTCTCGACGCCCTCCGCGATAACGCCGACCTGGAGCACCTCGCTCATGCGCAGGATCGCGCGGACGAGCGTCCAGTCCTCGTCGTGGGACACGACGCGCTGGACGAAGGACTTGTCGATCTTCAGCTTGCCGATGGGAAAGTTCTGCAGGTAGGATATGGAGGAGTTCCCCGCCCCGAAATCGTCGATGGCTATCGTATACCCTTTTCCGTGCAGGCGGACGAGGGTATCGCGGCAGTCCTCCATGTTGGCGATGAGCGCCGTCTCGGTGATCTCCAGGAGGACCTCCGACGGCAGAATGCCCTGTCCCTCGACGATATCCTGCAGCATCGATTCGACGATCCGGTCCCGGAAAAGCGTGGCGGAGACGTTCAGGCTGAGATAGATCCCCGGCACGGCCCGACGGAGAGCGAGAAAAGCATCGGCCGTCATCCTGAAGAGGACCTCCGATAGGGACGGCATCATCCCCGTCTCCTCGGCCATGGGGATGAAGTCCTCGGGGCTGACCGGCTTGCCGTCAGCGCCGGTCCAGCGCACCAAGGCCTCGACCCCGCGGATGCACCGGCTCCGTATCTCCACGATGGGCTGAAACACGACCCTGAAATTCTCCTGCAGGATGGCCTCCCGCAGGGCGTTTTCCATCTCTATGGACTTGACGCTCCGCGTCTTGAGCCTGTCGCTGAAGAAGAGGATGCAGCCGCGCTCCCTCCGCTTGGATTCCGCCGCGGCGAGCGCCGCACCGGACATCGTCTCGTCGACCGTCCCGCTGTCCGAGGCCATCATGACCCCCAGGCTTCCCGAGAGCATGAATTTTCGGCCTTCGACCAGAAAAGGCTCGTCCAAGGCGCTCAGAAGGCGGCGAGCCGCGGCCTCTGATTCCTCGCGGGCGATGATCCCGAAGGAGGCCACCGCAAACTCCATCCCGCCCAACCGAGCCAGTTCCTCCCCCGGGTGCAGGATATCCCTGAGCCGCTGCGCCAGCTCCCTCAGGACGGAGTCCCCCGTGCTGACGCCGAGCACCGCGTTGATGCGTTTGAAGTCCCGGACGGCGAGGACGAAGACGCTGGGCGAACGGCCGTAAAGATCCGCCTTGTCCAGCAGGACCTTCCTCAGCCCCGTACGGTTCAAAAGCCCCGAGAGCTCGTCGTGGTACGCCAGGTAGCGCAGCTGCTCCTGATTGCTCTTCATCTCGGAGATATCCACGAAGGAAGCGTAATAGAGCGGGGCGTCCGACTCCCTGGGGCCTACCCCCACGCGCATCAGCAGAACCGCCGACGTTCCGTCCAGCCTGTGCACGCCGATCTCCTCCGAAAAGCTCTCCTCGTCCCGCACTTCCGCGTTCTGAATCTGCCGCGAGAGGCGGTCCCAGAAGAAGGGGCCCCCGAACTCGGCAAGGCTGATCTGCCCCTTTCGCTCGGGGGGCACTCCCAGGATGTCGAGGGCCGTCTGATTGATCTCCGTGATCCGCCCGTCGCCGTCGAACGTCAGGAATCCCGCCAGGCTGTTCTGGTGCAGTTCCTGCACCTGCTCCAGCTTGTCCTGCTCCTCACGGACCGCGGACTCGACGTCGAACAGCCAGTCCCTCTGCGCGGCGATCTGCTTCGAAAGACTGCGGTTCGCCTCCTCCAGCTTGGAGTTGGCCGCCCTGAGATTGACGCCCAGTATGTGCAGAACGCAAACCAGAGGGGAGATGACCAGAAAGATGGAGAGCGCCGAAAGAAACATTTTGGGAAGTGAGCGCGCCAGGAGGCCGTCGACGGACTCCGCTGCCATGTCCACGAGGACCAGGTACGGAATGCCCCCGGGACTGAAAAACCGCCTGCACAGCGAACGATACCCTCCCCATCGGTCCCGGTAGCTCAGGAAGGCCGCCCGTCCGGTGTCGTAGACCCGCTCCAGGATCTCCGGGCCGTCGTCGTAAGGGTAGAAATACCAGGAGCGCCGATCCTTCGCTTCCTTCGCGCTCACGGTCGGGGCGGAAAAATAAAACTTTCCCTCGAAGCGGACCAGGGTCTGGGCGTAGCGCAGGCCCTCGATCTCCACGAACTCGTTGATCCGCCTCCGGTTGAGGAGCTCCTCGTCGAAGGAGACGGACGCGGGGCCAAGGGCCCTGTCGTGAAAATCCTCGGGCAGGAGCATGGGAACCAGATCCGCGGCGGCGGAAAGCCGATCGTCGACGGACCTCAGGACGGCCTCGCGATTCTCGAGCCACATGCAGCGATAATAAAGGGTTAGGCCCAGGACAAAGGCCATGGTGCTGAGGAGAATCCATTTGAGGTGGGGGCGCGTCCGTATCGCAGTCATGAAACGCCGCATTTTGGTCATCCGCCGTGTTTTTTCAATTCCGTCCGACTCCGAGGTCGGACAGAAGGTCCACCAGCCCGCGCCTCGAGTGTCCGTCGCGGCCGACGGCAATATGCTCCGCCGAGACGAGGGCGTTCAGGATGCTTTCCTCCACGGCCTCCACGGCGGCCTTGAAAAGGGGATCGATGTGCTCCTCGTGCAGGACTCCGACCTCGACGATCCCTCCCCGGGGCGCTTTATGGGGGATGCGGACGGCCGTCGAGACCGCCAGGGCGATGTCGCCGCTCCCATCCCCAACGAAGGACCCCGTCCGTCCGACCCCGATGAAGCTGCGGCGCGCCAGGCGCGCGAGCTGGCGGGAATCCAGGGGAGCGTCCGTGGCCAGGACGATGACGATCGAGCCCTTGTCCCCCTCCCGGTTGGACTCTGCAGAGGTCAGGGCCCTCAAGGCCGAACCGATGGGGCGCCCGGCGAGGATCAGGTCCTCCATCCTCCCGAAGTTGGCGTTGACGAGAGCCCCCAGGGTAAACTCGCGTCCGCAGGTCTCCACGACCCGCGAGGCGCTGCCGATCCCGCCCTTCAGATTGAAGCAGGACATGCCGCATCCGGCCCCGACCGCCCCCTCGCCGAAATCCGAGGCTGCCGCGCCGAACGCCGCATCCAGGTGCTCCCGGCCCAGCCTGGCCTGGCGAGCGTCGTTCAGATAGGAGTCGTTGCACTCGAGCACGACGGGGTTGACGCTGCCGTCCGTCGTGCAGATCTCGGAGTGCTCGTCCATGGAGCGCCGAAACAGGGCGTCGTAAAGGGCCCCCGCGCTGGAGACCCCCGTGAGGACGATGGGGGTCTCCAGCGTCCCCTTCTCCCGAACCTGAATCAACCCCATGCTCTTGCCAAAACCGTTGAACACCGCAGCTCCGGCGGCGAGCTTTTCCCGGAACAGGCTGCCCGGAGCGGGAATGACGACGGTCACGCCCGTGCGGAGCCCCTTTTGGGGATCGTCCAGCGTACAGTGTCCGACTCGGACCCCCGGAACGTCCGTCAGCGCATCGCGGGGGCCGGGACGCATCGTACCGACGGAGAGGCCGAAGTCCGCTATGCGCCGTCGCATGCCGATTTTTCCCGTTTCGTCCTGCCGTCCGCCGGGGGCGGACTTTTTCGGACCCGGACCAACGCGCGCCCGACGCGCCGCCGGCCGGACACGTCCTCCAGGACGATCCACAGGTCCGTCAGACAGGGAACGGCCGTCCGGAGCCATTCCCCGCCGCGGAAGGACAGGCGGATATTTCCCCCGTCCGCGGCCGCCCCGACGGCCCCGGAGCGGCGCGAGTCCACGAGGAAATGCGGTCCGCAGGAGGTCTTGTCGAGCGCGATGTCCGCCGCGTCCATCCCGGCTCTTTCCCCATCCAGGAGGAACGAGAAGGCCGCATCCGCATCGTCCGCGTCGATCTCGCCAACCGGCTCGGCCTCCAGGACGCCCAGCCCCGCGTACAGCTCGTCCAGCCTGGAGAGGGTGCGTGTCGCCCAACCGCTCACGGCCTCGTCCAACATGGCGCGGGCCGATTCGGGATCGGAACGGAAGCGGGCCTCGGCCTCGCGGTCCACGAGCCGAAGCTCCTCCTCGAGCGAGGCCTCGAACTCCCGGAGCCCCTCCCGGACCTCCGAGGCGCGCTCCCCATAAAGCGCGTCGGCCGCGGCATGCAGGGCCGTGTGGCGGAACCAGGCTGTCCCCGTGCAGTCGAGGTCCGAGGCCGGAACGGAGAAGTGCGTCGCCAGAGCCGCCTCCGGGTCGGACGCCCCATATCCCTCGGGCACCGAGGAGATGCCGAGGTACCATGGGATGTAGGGCGACAGGCAGGGACGCCCCAAAGCCCGGCGGATCAGCGTCATCTCGGTCCGCTCCCGTATCTGCACCACGTTGCTCTCTAGCGTCGTGGAGGCGCAGATGGGACGGGTGGGCATGAAGTGGGGCGACGCCCCCTCCGAGACGTCCGACGGCGTTCCCTCGAAATGCGTCCTCAGGATGGCCTTGACCGTCTCGACCCCTACCCGGTGCGGCGGCCTGACCGAGAAGGGCAGCTTCGTCCCCGGGGCAAGCAGGTGCCCCATATCGCGTCCCATCAGGATGGAGAGGCCTCGGACGTGACGGTGCACGTTGTGCGGCACGCCGCAGGAGCCCGGGTCCTGATAGGCTAGGGCGAAGTCGAAGGCCCCCTCCCCGGGGTCGTACCAGCCGCGGGAACGGGCGTATTCGACAAGCTCCCGATACCCCGGAGCCTCGGGGTCCGGGTCATGGATGGTGTAGTGGTTGGGATTGATATAGACCTCGTCGTCCGGGACGCGTTTCACGGCGTAGTGTCTGCCGTGGACGACCTGAAGCACCCATATCTCCCGGCTGTCCGCAAAATGGTAGGAGCGGCCGCTGCTCGCGTAGCCGAAACGGTCCAGAAGCCCGGTCGCAAGCTCCAGGGCGTGATGGGCGCTCCGCGCCCCCTCGGCCACAAGGCGGCGAAGGCCGTAGCCGATGCCGCCGTCCTTCAGGTCCGGACGGTCCTCACGGGAATCCGCGCAGTTGTCGCTGCACAGGACGACCCCATGGCCGTTGACGAAGAAATCGCAGAACGAGGCGCCCCCGTCCGCCACGAAGGGACGTGCCTCGGACCAAAGCAGGCGCGCGCGAGCCTCGGGCAGAGGCAGCTCCGCCATGTCCGGCTCGAAACGGACCGTCCGTCCCGGCGCCCGCGTCAGCGCGGGAACGATATGCGAGCGCATCACATAGCGTCCCCCGCTGTCCTCGTTATGGCCGACGAGGACCTCCCCCGTCTCGGAGGCATCCCTGCCGACCAGGACGGTCGTACAGGCTCGGGCGGGGGCTGCGCCCATGCAGAACCCCAGGAAGAGGGCGAGAAAGAAAAGGAACGGAATCATCGGCAGGTCTCCTTGGCATGATGAAACTCAGCTTGTCAGATTATTAATCATTATAGAAGGCTATCGATCCGTGCGATACGCGAGGAATGCGGAAGGATGTGCAGAATTTTATCATGAGGGACTTCCCCGAGCCACGTTCTCGAGACGTATCCGCATGGCCTGGCGCGAGACGCGGTAACGGCGGCACAGCGCCTCGAAGGGCAGCCTTTCGCAGTCCTTGCGCAGCAGTGCCTCGGGCATCAGAAGCTCCGATGCAAAACGGTCCGCCTGCCGCTCCTGGTCGGGATCCCGGGGCCCGCCGATATGGCCGAGTGGGTTGTGGCGAAGGAGCAGATGGCCCAGCTCGTGCGCGATGGAGAAACGGGCGCGCCCCTGAGGCAGGGAGGAATTGACCAGCAGGACGCCCCTGCCCTCCCTGAGGAGGAAGAGGGCCCCGAAGGCACGGCAGGGCTGAGCGTAGACCTCGATCCCCAGCCAGCGGCAGATCACCCCGAGGTTGACCGGCGGGGCCTGCATCAGGGGAAGCGTCGCGTCCAGAAGCGATCGTACGGCGTCGTCTCCGAAGGGCATGGGGTTCCCGAGCGGCGGAGAAACCGCACTAAAAATTTCCGCCGACACGCCGCGCCCTGATCGTGTCCGCGGCGTACCCCAGGGCCAGCTTCAGGCTTGTGGCCAGGAACTTCCAATCCTCGTCCGTGTAGGAGGAAGAGTCCCTGATGAAGCTGCGCAGATACATCCCCAACTGAGGATCGCCCTCCATAGCCTTCAGGACGAAGGTCCTGGCGCTTCCGTCGAGCGCGTCGCCCTCCGGCGTGCCCTCGCGCCCCACCCCCAGAAGATCCCTCACATCACAGCAAAGCGCCTCCGCAATGGCGGGCAGCATGTCCGCGCTGGGCCCCTTGGCGTTCGCCTCGATACGGCTGATGTTGGCCTGCGTCAACCCCAGCCTTCGGGCCAGCTCGTCCTGGTTCATGCCCAACTCCCGCCGACGGGCCTTGATGTTCGCTCCGACCGAATTCATCCTTCCCGCCTCCCATCTCGTCCCTCTGTCTGTGCGCGTCGTTCGCACAACGCACCTTCAGACTTGTTTCAACACCTTCGCACTTGTTTCAATATGATAATATAACATGAATTTCTATCGGTTTATCCGGTTTTCGCTCGAGTTTCGTTTTTTCCCTTTCCTTTCATTTAATGCAGATATCCAATACGGATATCGAGCGTTTGGGGATCGTCCTCAAGCTCGGGATTATCACGGTTGGATTTTTACATCCCCTCGTCGTACAATAGCCCCAATCGGATGGGGCGGCCGCGAGGCCTCCCATCCGGGTAATCCGTTGCAATCAACGCCACCGCAGAAGGGAAGTGGGCTCAATGTGCAGCGAACGCTCTGCCTCCCCGAGGCAGCGTCCTCGGCGTATTCGTAAGATCCCCGTCGTCATCATGGCTTTGGCCCTCGCTCTGGGCGTCGCGACCGCGATTCTTTCTTTCGTGGACGTCGGAGGAGCGGCCATTTTGAAGATGGCTCGGGAAACCCTGAAGGAACGCACGGGAATGGGGCTCTCCGCCGCCGGGGTCAAGGGAAACCCCATTCGCGGCTACACGTTCGAGGATGTCCTCCTGACCTCCGAAAAGGGGGACAGGATTCTTTCCGCGCAGTCCCTGTCCGGTCGGATCGACTTTCTCGCCCTGTTCCGCGGGTCCCCCAGGCTTTCCGTCCTGACCGTCGGAGGGGTCGCCACGGACCTGGACCAATTCATTGCGGAGATTCAGCGTATCGAGCTGCCTGAGAGCAGCGGAGATTCCGACATCCCCATCAACCGCATCAGCCTCCGGAACAGCCGCTTTACCTCCAAGTGGGGCACCGTCGACGTGGAGGAGGTCGGGGCGAACATCCGGGGTACGAATGTCGACGTCGACTCGGCCGGAGCGGTCAACGGCGTCTCCGTGCGTGGCACGGCGGCGCTGGATATTCAGGGCAGCTCCCTTTCGATCGGCAAGGCCGACATCGCTTTCGGGAAGGGCAGGATCACGGCCACGGGGGAGATACGCCCCGTCTCCCAGACCGACAGCACGACGACGCTGGACCTTCAGGGCTCGGTCCGGGGTCTGGACCTGAAGGAGCTTGCCGCGCTGTGGCCCGCCTACCTCAAGGACGCGGATTACGACGGAACGGCAAACCTCGACCTGGAGGCCAAGGGGACGTCCGCCACCCTGGAGATCTCGGGAACGGTGGACTACCGAGGGATGAAGCTGGCCGGGTACCCCGTGGAGCGGCTCGGGGCGCAGCTGCGATACTCCGACCAGAGGCTGACCGTCGGTGACGTCCATGCCGTCGTACTGAGCGTCCCCATTGACGGGGAGCTCGCGGTCGCGTCCCGTCCCGGGCAACATCCGTCCGTCATGATCAGCCTGGAGGGACGCGACGCCCCGCTGGACGAGATCGGCAGGACCTTCCCGTCCCTGGAGGGGGTGAAGGGCAAGGTATCCGCCTTCACGGCGAAAATTCAGGGCCCGACGAACGCTTTGAACGGAGCCGTCAGCCTCTCGGCGCCCCGCATCGCCTTCATGGGCAAGGAGGTCTCGAACCTCGCGCTTCAGCTCAAGATCGCGAAGAGCGATACCGCGGCGGTCAGCGGAAAATTCCTCTTCGAAGGAGCTCAGGGCTACCTTCAGGGAACTGCCGCCTCCATCCTCTCGGGGCCCAGGCTCAACCTCACGGCGAAACTGGTCGGGCTCGACGTGAAGGGGATCTCCGACCTCATCCCGGACTCCGGGAAGTACGGGCTGGCCGGAAAGATCGATGCGTCGGTCGGCATCAAGGGAAGCCCCTCCTCCCCGGTCCTGTCGGGTACCCTGCAAAGCCCCTCCTTCACGGTTCAGGGCAATACGCTGGTCAACCCCTCGGTTACCTTCTCCTACGCCAAGGACGTGCTGACCCTGCAGAAGAGCGGCGGGACCCTGAACGGCATGCCCATCCAGCTCTCGGGCACCGTTGGGCCGCTGACGTCCAAGACGCCGGCCATCGACGTGAAGGCACAGCTCACCGTCCGGCCGGAGGCCCTGGGGGCTTATGTTCCCGGCATTGCCGGCTATGGCCTCAAGGGCGAGATTCGCGCCGGGGCAAAGATCTCGGGCAGGCTTCCGACCCCGGAGATCGGCCTGCTGGCCTCCTCCCCCGCCCTCTCCGCCCTCGGTAAGCTCAACGTGAAGAACCTCGAGGTCTCCACCCTTCCCGGTAGCGACATCATGAAAGGGGAGAAGTTCGGCCTCTCCATCAAAGCCGACAGCGCCGCAGCAGACGGCGTCGGGCTCTCCGCCCTGGAGGCCTCCCTCAAGAAGGAGGGGACGAAGGTCAGCCTGTCCTCCTTCTCCGCGCGCAGCGGGTCCGGCACGCTCTCCGGTTCCGGTTCCGCGACCCTCGGCGGCAAGAGCCCCGCGCTCGACTTCTCCTTCGACCTCGACCGGCTTGACCTCGCGCAGCTGGCGGCGGCCTCGGGGGTCGGCCTCAAGGGGACCCTCAGCGGAAAGGTAGGCCTGGGCGGGACCGCGGATTCCCCCGAGTTCTCCTTCAAGGGGCAGTCCCCGTCCGTCACGGCCAACGGCGCCCTGCTCTCCGATGTGGCCGCGGACCTCTCGGGCTCCCCGCAGGCGCTGAAGGTCAACAACTTCAGTGCAAAAGTCGGCGGAGCGCCCCTGAGCGCGTCCGGGACGCTGCGGCTGACGCCCTCGATGAGGGCGGATCTCGCCATCCGAGGCGACGGGCTGGACCTGGAAGCGTTGACCGAAGGGTTCCCGGACCTGAAGGGGCAGATCAAGGGCAAGGCTAACCTCGTGTTCGACCTCTCCGGTACGGACAAGGGCAATACGGGGACGGGGAGCCTGTCGGCCTCCTCGGTCGAGGCCTTCGGGCTCAGGCTCGCCAACGTCAAGCTGCCGCTGTCCCTCGACGGCAATGCCTTCAAATCCTCGAACGGAACGCTCGAACTTTACGGGGGCAAGGCGTCGAACAACCTGACCCTGGACTTGAATACGCTCAAGTTCTCCGATTCCCTCACGGCGAGCGGCGTCGACGTCAACGCCCTGGCTCAGGACGCGACGGGCGGGCTCGGCGGCAAGGTCACGGGACAGGGAAGCCTCTCCTTGAAGATAACGGGCTCGGCGGGCAAGACGCCCAGCTACTCCGGAACCGGGCTGTTTACCATGGGGGCCGGGGGAATCAGCGGCTTCAAGGGGCTGGATATCGTGACCCGACTTTATGGGCTCGATGCCATCCGCTACACGGAGGTGACCGCTCCCCTGGAGATCCGGACGGGCCGGCTCGTCCTGAAGAAGGGGGCGGCAGCGAAAGTGCCCGATGGGGACCCGATATATCGCTATGCACGGCTGGCCGAGGACGGCACGATCAAGTTCGACAAGAGCCTGTACCTTCTTGCCGAGGGCAACGTCAACTTCCAGCTGGTCAACGCGCTTACCGGCGGGGCTCTTGGGGGTGCAGGCGCCCTGCTTCAGGGCGGTGCGAAACAGCTGACCACCGGAGCGGGACTCGAGGGTATCCTGAAAGGCGCCCTTCAGGGCGGACACCAGGGCGGCGCCTCCGCGGACTTCCGGGACGTTACGGTCAAGATTACGGGCAAGGCCGATTCGCCGTCCGTATCCCTGGTCAAAGTCGGCCCCTCCTCGCGCACGAATCAGGATGGAGCCGTTCCGGGGAGCGACGCGGCGCCGGCCGATTCCTCCCAGGAGCAGAAGGGGGACAGTACCGTCGACCGGATCATCGATGCCATCGCCCCTCAGAAACCGACGGCGCCCCAGGAACAGCAGGAGGGTGCCCCTGAGGAAACGGCATCGCAGGATCAGGGCCCGGTACAGCCCTCGACCCCTTCCATCGAGGACCAGTTGAAGGAACAGATTGGAGACGAGCTGAAAAAAGGCCTGGAAGGCCTGTTCAAATGAGTCTGGGAAGAATGACAAGGAGGACACGATGAGCGACCCGGTAAGGAAGAAACTGGACGAACTGAAGGAACTGAGGCAGGAGAACTACATCACCGAGGAGGAATACGCCGCGGCACGGGGAAACGCCCTGCTTGACGCGGGCTTCGACACGGCACCGAGGTCCGGCGCCGAAGCCCGATCCCGCCGCGCGCCTTTGCAGGGGGGAGAGTCCGGGGAAAAGAAAGGCGGCGGATGCGGATGTTTGCTCATCCTGCTGCTTCTTATCGTTCTCCTGTTCGTCGGAGTCGTCGCCTTGCCCGAGGATACCCTGAAACTCCTGCCCGGCCTGGACCGGGTATTTGGGGTTGAAAAGGTTCAGGAGGCGCGTCGTACCGTTCTCGAGTTCATCGACGACCTGATGGGACGCCCCCAGGTTCGGGAATCGCCGGCCCTTCCGCCGAAGAGCGGGGCCGACGGCGTCTCCATGGAACCGGCAATCGCCGTTCCCGACTCCTCTTCTGAAGAGGTCCGGGGCAGGATCCAGGCCCCGTCGAAGCATGAGGACAACCCCGTGTCCGTGGAGAAGGGCGTCTTGGAGAACCGTACGGAAGATCGGAGCCCTCGGACGGAGCCGGAGGCCTCGGAGGATACGGCCGCATCGGCCGATTCCGATGCGGCGCTTCCGCAGGCTGCCGTCGGTGTCAGCGATGAGCCGTTGAATATGGCGGACTCCGCCAAGAGCAGCATCTGGGGCAACTCCGTCAGGATTCGCTCCACCCCGGACCGTACCAACGACGACAATATCGTCGGACGTGCCCGCAAGGGGGAGGAATTGGCGATTCTGGAGGAGAAAACGAATGACGACGGAGAACGATGGCTCCGTATTCGGATGGAGCAGGGCGGCCGAGAGGGATGGATACTTGCGAGGCTGGTGAGGCCGATCAAGGACGAATAGTTGGAGCAACGTCAAAGCTGCGGCGCCTTCCGGACAAGGAGGCGCCGCAGCTCAATCGGAAGAACGTACAGGACAGGATGCGGGGAGCATGAGGCATCATTCGATCAGCCGCCCGCCTTTCGAACCTTTCGAGGGGGTGTTCAATCGCCAGCCCTTTTCACGGTCGTACCGGACGTAGCCGCTGTTCCACGCCCAGCCCAGAATCGTCCGGCGCATCTCCTCCATACGCGCCCGGTCGCACAGGTCCGGGTCCCGGCCCTCCTTGAGGGCCCGGGACAGAGTTCGATAATGTGTAATCCACTTCCTGCTCGTCAGCCATGAATATATAAAAGGCAGGCTCATAACGGCAGAAAACGCCAAAGTGAATAAAACCAAGTGATACCAAAGATATGTCCTGCTGGGAATATTATACGATTCTCTCACCCAGAACCTGACAACATTCATGACGTTCTTACTCACATTGAGCATAAGAGCAACAACGACGGCAAAATAGCCGAGCATACTTTTACAGTAATAGGCGGAAGTTCGCAGGTAGGGATTGTCCGAGGCCCAGGCCCGCAGGTATTCCGGAGGCGTATGATTCAAAGGCGTTCCAATCCATCGCCCCGCCGCCCGGCACTTCCGCGCATAGATCCCGTTCAGACCGCCGTACCACAGCGACAACATCGCCTCGTCGGTCAGCGCCGCCTCGGCCTCCTCACTGCACGGCCCAAGGCTTGCGTGCTCCCCCGCGAGCGGGGAAGAAACACGCTTCCGCTCCGACCCCAAAGCAGCCGCAGAAATTCCCCGCTTATCCGAGGACGGCCCCCTCGATCGCTCGAATACGCCCCGGGACAAAAGGAGGATGATCGCAACGACGCCCGCTCCGGCAAAAACCAATGCAAAATAATTGTCCCAAAGAGGCGTCAAGCCCAAAAAGACAACGACGAAAACAAAAGATATACGACGCAGAACGCTGTTCCGGGCATACCCCACAAGAGACGACCTGCCGTCCTGCCCCTCAAAATGCCTCGAGCGCCACAGGTGCCGACAAAGAGGCAGAAGCAGCCAGACGAACGTCACGACAAGCCACAGGGACCCCAGCCATGTGGGAAAGATAGAAGAATAGGAATCATCGAGGTTCATCCGACCAGGCGCCCTCCCTCCGATTGTACTTGTACCGTCCCCGAGCCCAGCTTCCATGCACCGGATTCCCAGTCGTAATAGACGAGACCTTTTTCCTGCGCCCAGCCTAGAATCGTCCGG
>NZ_CALIAA010000171.1 GCF_938040765.1 uncultured Fretibacterium sp. | reverse complement strand
GGCCTCCCTGTAGGGACGATAGCGCGCCAGCGTCTCGAGAAAGGCCTCCTCGTCGACATCGGAGTCCGGATCCTCGCAGTCCGTCCCGGCCCCAGGGGCGGATTCGGGCAGGAGGGAGCGGGTCTTCTCCAGCAGAAGTCCCGCGGCCATAAAGAAAAACTCGGCGATCGTCTCGGCCGAGGCTGAGCGGGCCCTGGCCAGATACGCTCCGTAGATGCGGACGAGGTGGGCAACCTTGATGCGGGACGCCTGCATCTGACGGCTCTCCACCAGGTGGCACAGGAGGTCGAGCGGCCCGGAGAATCCGTCGACGGAGACCTCGAAGACCTCCCTGGGCATCGGTCCCCTCGGAGCCTCAGGGCAGAATCCTACCGGGAGAAGGCCGGGACAAGCCCCATGGCGGGATAGAGGGTATCCATCGTCTCCCGTGCCTTCGCCCGCGCCCGCTCCGCCCCGTGGGCAAGGATATCGTCCATGAGCTTTCTGTCCCCGGCATACTTCGCGCGCCGCTCGTGGATCGGCGCCATCATCTCCTGAATATGGGCATTCAGCATCTTCTTGCAGTCCACGCACCCGATCGACGCGGAACGGCATCCCGCGTCGATCTCCGCGCGCTCGGCAGCATCGGGATTGAAGACCTTGTGCAGGTCCCACACCGGACACTTGTCGGGGTCTCCGGGGTCCGACCTCTTGATGCGGGCCGGGTCCGTGACCATGGTGCGCAGCTTGTTCCACACCGACTCGGGCGACTCCGAGATCTGCAGGGAGTTGCCGTAGGACTTGCTCATCTTGCGCCCGTCGGTCCCCGGGACCTTGGGGGTCTCGGTCAGCAGGGCCTGAGGCTCGACCAAAAGCCCCTCCCCATAGAAGTGGTTGAACCGCCTGGCGATCTCCCGGCTCAGCTCCAGGTGTGCGCTCTGGTCCTCGCCCACCGGGACCCGGTCCGCCCGATAGAGCAGGATATCGGCCGCCATCAGGACGGGATAGCCCAGGAACGCGAAGGTGTCGAGATCCTTGTTCTTGATGTTTTCGATCTGTTCCTTGTAGGTGGGATTGCGGTAGAGCCAGCCCAGGGGGGTGATCATGGCAAGCGCCCAGCCGAGCTCCGCATGCTGTGGGACGTGCGACTGAATGAAGATGGCGCACTTCTCGGGATCGAGCCCGACCGAAAGCCAGTCCAGCAGGGTATCGTAGCAATAGCCTGCGGTATTTGCGGAGTCGGCGTAATTGGACGTCAGCGCGTGCCAGTCGGCTATAAAGTAATAGCACTCGTAATCGTCCTGAAGCCGAACCCAGTTGCTCAGCGCACCGGCCATGTGCCCCATGTGCAGCAGGCCCGTCGCCCTCATTCCGCTCACAATCCGTCCTTTCACCGACGAGACACCCCTTCGTTCTGCAATTCAAAAATCCCCTCGAAAATTTGGTAAACGGAGGCGGCGGGCGACGCGTCCGCTAAAGACGAAGCGGGGACGCGAGGCCCCCCGCTTCGATCAGGACCGTATCGAGAACGCCCGGCACGGCGAGCCGCCGCGCCAGCTCCTTCAGGGAGGCCCGCTCCATCTCGGCGTGGCCGACGACGGCGACCGGCATTCCCTCGCGCACCGCATCCAGCAGCACATGATACTTCGCGTCGGCGGTGACGTACAGGTCCGCGCCCTCCGCCCTGGCGCGAGGCCACAGATCGGCTCCCGATCCGCCGCAGAGCGCCACCCGCAGTATACTACAACTCTCGGACACGTAACCGTCGAGCCACGACAATCCCCAGGCCCGCCTGACCCGCTCCAGCGCCTCCCCGGCCATAAGGGGTTCCTCGAAATTCCCGACCGCCCCCAGCCTGGCATCGGGGTCGAGGACGGAGACATCCCGAAGCCCCAGGAGGCGGGCCAGTTCGAAGCTGACGCCGCCCTCCGCGGAGTCCCAGTTGGTGTGCGCGGCAAGGACGGCGACGCCCCGTTCGACGGCGGCAAGGACCGCCCGCCCCGGATCGCGGGAGAGATCCAGGCGCCGGATCGGGGAGAAAAAAAGGGGATGGTGGGTCAGCAGCGCCTCGCATCCGCGCTCCGCGGCCTCCGCCACCGCCTCGGGGAGAGGGTCCAGGGCGATGCCCAGCCTGCGGACCTCCCGATCCGGATCGCCGACCATCAGCCCGACGTTGTCCCAATCGGCGGCCAGGGCAAAGGGCGCAGCCCGATCGATCTCCTCCAGCACCGACCTCAACTTCATGCGCGTCACCTCCGGCATCCCGAGGAAGCTCCAACTCCAATCGGCGCTTCCTCAAAATAAAAAAAGCTCCCACAAAGTAGGAGCGGATCGTCTATGGTGGGCCCACCTGGACTTGAACCAGGAACCTTCCGGTTATGAGCCGGCGGCTCTGACCACTTGAGCTATGGGCCCTCGTATGGCATGACCAATAAAAACGCACGAACGGACGCTATATTTTAACCGTCATTCGACGCGAATGCAACTTACGGGGCAGCTGCTCTCTGCCTCCTTGACGGACGGATCGTCGCTCTCCTCCCGCAGGACCTTGGCGGTCCCCGCATTCTCGTCCAGGACAAAACATTCCGGACTTATTTGAGTGCACACGCCGCAGCCGATGCAGGCCGAGCGATCCAGAGATACCTTCATGGATCCCATCCTCACCTCCGTACCCGTAAAGCTCCAGGGAGCGCGCTCCGCTTATTGTATTATGCTGGTGCCTCATCGTCAAACCTGCCGACGGACGAGCCGGCAAAATGCCCTGTCCGTCCGCTCCGCCGATCCGT
>NZ_CALIAA010000170.1 GCF_938040765.1 uncultured Fretibacterium sp. | reverse complement strand
TTTTCCAGGGGCGTCATTATAACCATTGGCACTGTTTATTCCCTCCTTGTCGCTCTTTTTCATGATTGTTGAGAAACTTGACAAATCAGGGTATTTCAATATCATGATATGCTAGGTACTTTTCTCGAGGCATCGGCACAGGAGCGACAGCCGCGTTCCCGTTTCCTCCTCTGCTTGGCGGCACTCCATCGGCCCGTCTCGGTGTTTTTCAGGCATCGCCCCGTTTTTACGAGCTCCATGAACCCTCATGAGCAGGGGTTCAAAAAAATACAGGATCGAAGGAGTTGTGAGCGCATGCAGTCGAAAAACAAGGAAATTCTCGTCATGGGTTTCGCCCTGTTCGCAATGTTCTTTGGCGCAGGTAACGTCATTTTCCCGCCCTATATCGGGATCATGGGGGGCAGCGATTGGCCCGTGGCCCTTTTGGGGTTCACGATCACGGGCATGGGCATGCCCCTCCTCGGGCTGCTCGCCACATTCAGGGCGGGCGGCGATGTCGACAGATTCGCGGGAAAGGTCAGCCTGTCCTTCGCCAAGCTCTTCAACTTCGCCATTCTCCTCTGCATCGGGCCGATGTTCGCCATCCCCCGGACCGCGGCGACGACCTTCGAGGTCGGCATCCTTCCTTACCTGGGACCCCTTCACGCCAGCCCCATCATGGGAATCTCGTGGGAGGCGATCGCCGTCTCCGCGGTCTTCTTCATTATCACCCTCCATTTTTCGCTCAACCCCTCCAAGATCGTGGACCAGATCGGAAAGTACTTCACGCCCGTGCTGGTCTTCATGCTGGGCTTCGTCATCCTCAAGGGCATCATCGCCCCTGTCGGCCAGCCAATCGCCCCCCGCGTCCCGAACGCCTTTGCCATGAGCTTCACCGAGGGGTATCAGACCATGGACGCGCTCGCCTCGATGGCCTTCGCGGCGATCATCATGGCCAACATCATGAGCCGCGGACACGGGAACACCGGCGAGGGGATGGCCATGGCCGTCAAGGTCGCCATCGTGGCCATGCTGGGCTTCCTCTTCGTCTATGGAGGGCTCATCTATCTGGGCGCCACCGGATCGGGGTTCTTCCAGGGCACTGAGGGCCATACCAAGATCACCGTCGAGCTCATCAGCAGGATCGGGGGCGACTTAGGCCGATACGCCCTGTCCATCTCCGTCCTCTTCGCCTGTCTCACCACGGCCATCGGACTGACCACGGCGGTCTCCGAGTACTTCGAAAAGCTCCTGAACAGGGCGGTGACGTACAGGAGCCTGGTCTGGATCATCGTCCTGGTCAGTGCGGTCCTCTCCGTCTACGGGGTCAAGTACATCATCTCCCTGTCCGTTCCGGTGCTCTACGCCCTTTATCCCGTGGCCATCGTCCTGATCCTGCTGAACCTCTTTGATTTCGGTTTCAGCACCGGACTCTACCGCGGAGCCGTCGCCGGGGCGTTTCTGATGGGCATCCTCTATGGAATGCAGCATGTGAGCGCCGTCGCCGACCGAGTCAAAGATATGCTGGTCTCCATTCCCCTGGGGCCGGAGGGATTCGCCTGGATCTTCACCGCCCTCATCGGCGCGCCCTACTTCTTCTACCTCCTCCGACGGAAACTCTAATGGCACTGCACATCCACAACCTGCACAACGGCTACGGCGACGCCAAAATCCTGCACGGCATCACCGCCACCCTGCCCGCAGGCAAAATCACCGCGCTCATCGGCCCGAACGGCTGCGGCAAATCCACCCTGCTCAAAACCCTCGCCCGCCTGCTGCCACCGCAAAGCGGCGACATCACCCTCGACGGCGAAGCCATCTACCACATGAGCCCGCGCCGCTTCGCGCGCCGCCTCTCGCTCCTGCCGCAGCACCACATGGTGCCGGAAGGTATCAACGTGCGCACCCTCGTCGGCTACGGCAGAAGCCCCTACCTCAACCTCTGGGGACGGCTCGGCAAAGCCGACCTGGACATCGTCGCGCGCGTCATGGCGGCCACCCACACCGACACGCTCGCCGACAAGCGCGTGGACGAACTCTCCGGCGGCCAACA
>NZ_CALIAA010000169.1 GCF_938040765.1 uncultured Fretibacterium sp. | reverse complement strand
TACCAATAACTATTTTGGTGAGCTTTCGTACCCTCTCGGGGGGCTGGAGGGAGGAGGACCTGATGGAAGATACGAAGAACGTTCCGGTCGTCTACGAGGGCAGGAGAGCCCTGATTGAGGGCCTGCCGGCGTACCAGGAGCGGGTACGGCAGCTCCTGTGCTCTGCAGTCGCTCCGGAAACCCGCCGGGCCTACGCTTCGCGTCTGAAGCGCTTCTTCGCCTGGTGCCAGGCTGAGGGCGTTTCGACCGCCTTCCCGACGTCGCCGGAGGTCCTCGCCGCCTACGTGGCCAGCCTCGCCAACAGCGGGGCCGCCCCCGCGACGGTCGAGCAGATCCTCGCCGCCATCGCCGCCGCGCATCGAGCAGAAGGGATATCGTCTCCAACCGAAACTCTCCTCGTAAAGAAGACCCTGAAAGGGTATCGCCGAGAGCATGGCACCGCCCCCGCCAGCAGGAAAGACGCGGCCACCGTCGAGGTCGTGCGGATGCTCCTTGATGCGACCCGTGGCGACACCACAAAAGGCATCCGGGACGCCGCCATCCTGGCACTGGGCTTCGCCGGGGCCTTTCGCCGATCCGAGCTCTCCGCCCTGAACATCGAGGACCTGAAATGGACCGTCCGCGACGGCGAGGAGATTCTGATCCTCAATGTCCGTCGGTCAAAGACGGACCAGGAGGCGCAGGGGATGCAAAAAGCGATCTTCCCCGGCCGGGACGAGGCTGCCTCCCCGACGGCCCTCCTGAAGAGGTGGCTCTCCCTCGTGGAGCCCCAGGAGGGGCCGTTGTTCCGGCGGGTCCTCAAGAGTGGCCAGGTGACCGATGAGCGCCTGAGCGCCCAAAGCATGAGGCTCGTCGTCCTGCAGGCGGCATCTGCGGCCGGTCTGTCCCTCGACCTCTCCGCCCACTCCCTGCGTTCCGGCTTCGTAACGACGGCGATCCGGCAGGGGAAGACGGAGCGATCCATAATGAATCAGACGGGACACCGGTCCGTCCAGACCCTGCGAGGCTACTTCCGCCGTGAAGATGCCATAGAGGACAACGCCGCCAAAGAACTGATGTGAGGCAATCTCAAGAGTGTTGTCAGCGCTCTTGGGAGTTTTGTTGTGCGCTTACGCACGCCCCGCGTTTTTTAAGGATTGCAGCTCCTCCATGGGCAGTCCGGTGGCCTCCGCGATTTTGGTCAGGTCCAGCCCCATCCGAAGCAGGTTCCGCGCCGTTTCTGTTCTGCCTAGCTGGATGCCCCTTGCCTCGCCCAGTTGAAAGCCCTCCGTTCTGCCTAGCTGGATGCCCCTTGCCTCACCCAGTTGAAAGCCCTCCGTCCTGCCCAACTGGATGCCCCTTGCCTCGCCCAGCTGAAAGCCCTCCGTCCTGCCCAACTGGATGCCCTTTTCAATGCCCTTACGCTCCATAATGCTGACGTACATCCGTCCCGCCTCCTTTGCCTCTTCCAAAGCACTCTCCCACTCCTCGTACTCCCTGGAGCTCTCGTCCTCCGTCAAGTGAATGACGCCCTCCATAAACACCAACAGCTGCGCCTTGTCCGCGTGGTCCCAGCCCCGCTCGTCCAGGAGCTTCAGCATCTCCTTCAGGTAGCCCAGCTTCCTCGGCTCGCTGTTCCGGCTCTTCCACGCCCTGAGTCCCGCCAGGTGCGCCCAGTCGAAGGGGTTGTCGCTCGCCTTCAGGGCCTCCTCGTCCCCTTCGTAGAGCTTGAACACGGGGAACTCGTACTTCACCCGCGTGCCGTATCCCTCCCAGGAATAGACCCCGCAGGACTGCGCCTCCGACAGGGGCTCGATGAGAAGGGCCAGGGCGCTGACGTGCCTGCGGTAGCGACCCTCCAGCAAGCCACGGTAGCGGTGCATCCGCAGGGGGAAGTCCTCGTTCCCACCGCGGCCCTGTACTTCCACGTGAAGGAGGACCCAGGCGTCTTCCTGGGTGCGGAGGGGGACGTTTGCCAGGAGGTCCACGAATCGGTTCCCGTCCGGCTCGCCGCCCTCCGGCCTTTGGGTGAAGCGGGCCAGCCGGCGCAGTTCCTTATCGAGGAAAACGACGTCCCGTTTCTCGTCGAGGTCTCTGGCCAGGTCGGGCAGCAAAGAGTGAAGCATAGGGACGAAGAATCTGCTTAATAACTCCTTCCAGAGCAGGTCGTCACGTCGCGGTT
>NZ_CALIAA010000168.1 GCF_938040765.1 uncultured Fretibacterium sp. | reverse complement strand
GATCCCGCTGCTGGGGATCCGGCTTCGGGACGATCGGGCCATCAGCCGGGAGGCCGAGCGGTACATCGAGGCCCTGGATATCAAGTGCACGGGCCCGGGGCAGAGGGCCGCGGAGCTCTCCGGGGGGAACCAGCAGAAGGTCTGTCTGGCCAAGGCCTTCGCGCTCCAGCCCGAGGTCCTGCTCGTGTGCGAGCCCACGCGGGGCATCGATATCGGGGCCAAGACCCTGGTGCTCGACACTTTGAGGCGGCACAACGAGGAACACGGAACGACGATCGTCGTCACCTCCTCGGAGCTCGAGGAACTGCGCTCCATCTGCGACCGCATCGCCATCGTGGGCGAGGGGCGCATCGCGGGCGTGCTGCCCGCCGCGAGTCCGGCCGAGGAGTTCGGCCTCCTGATGATGGGGTAGGAGTGGAGGGGGATATCCATGATCGGAAATTTTATCGATAGGGCCGGCTGGCCGAGGATCATCATCGGGCTTTTCCTTTTGGGGCTCTTCATCGCGGCGCCCTTCGTCGGGGTGCGCGTGGACACGTCGCTCTCGGACGTCCTGGTGCGATTCGGCATGAACGGGGTGATGGTCCTGGCCATGATCCCGATGGTGCAGTCGGGCTGCGGCCTCAACTTCGGGCTGCCGCTGGGGATCATCGCGGGGCTTTTGGGGGCCACGCTCTCCATCGAGTTCAATCCGCGGATCCTGACGTTTGCGGCGGAGCTGGCCGCGGGCCGGCCGTGGCTCGACTTCCTGGCCTCGGAGGCCGTCCGCGCGCCCTTGAGCTTTGCCTCGGCCATCGTCATCGCGGTGCCGATCGCGGCGGTGCTGGGCTTCTTCTACGGCAAGCTGTTGAACCGCGTCAAGGGGGACGAGATGATGATCGCCACCTACGTGGGCTTCTCCTCCGTGGCCTTCATGTGCATCGCCTGGCTCCTCATGCCCTACAGGAGTCCCACCATGATCTGGGGTTACGGGGGCAGCGGCCTGCGCACCACCATCAGCGTGAGCGGCTACTGGCTCCACGTGCTGAACGACCTGCTGTCCTTTCAGCAGGGGCACTTCTTCGTGCCGACGGGGACCTTCCTGTTCTTCGCCGTCCTCGCCCTGCTGATGTGGGTCTTCATGAGGAGCAAGACGGGCACCGCCATGACGGCCGTGGGGTCCAACCCCGAGTTCGCCCGTGCCTCGGGCGTGAACGTGGACCGCATGAGGACGATCTCGGTGGTGCTCTCCACGATCCTGGGGGCCGTGGGCATCCTGGTCTACGAGCAGAGCTTCGGCTTCATTCAGCTCTACATGGGGCCCTTCTACATGGCCCTTCCCGCCGTTGCGTCCGTCCTGCTGGGCGGGGCCTCGGTCAACAAGGCCTCGATCCTCAACGTCGTGGTCGGGACCTTCCTCTTCCAGGGCATCCTGACCATGACGCCCTCCGTCATCAACAGCGTGCTGCAGACGGACATGTCGGAGGTCATCCGCATCATCGTGAGCAACGGGATGATCCTCTACGCCCTGACGAGAAAGGGGAGGGTGAGACGATGAACGGTTTTGCGCGCAACATCCTGAGGTGGGTGGCCAACAACGCGGTTCCCATCATCTTCATCGCGATATCGGCCGTGGCCATCCCCCTGTCCGGCTTCTCGGCGGGGCACCTGATCCAGGAGCTGCTGATCCGCATAGGCCGCAATTCCTTCCTCATCCTTTCCCTTCTGATCCCCATCATGGCGGGCATGGGGCTGAACTTCGGCATGGTGCTCGGCGCCATGGCGGGCCAGATCGGACTGATCCTCGTCCTGGACTGGGCGATCGTGGGCATCCCCGGCGTCGCGCTGTCCATGATGATCGGGACGCCCATCGCCGTGCTGCTGGGCCTGCTCTGCGGACACGTCCTGAACCGCGCCAAGGGACAGGAGATGGTGACCTCCTACATCCTGGGCTTCTTCATCAACGGCCTTTATCAGCTCTTCGTCCTCTACTTCATGGGCTGGGTCATCCCGATCGGCAACCCGACGCTCGTGCTCTCCCGCGGCTACGGCATCCGAAACGCCGTGAGCCTGCTGGGGATCCGCGGCGTGCTGGACAACCTGATTCCGTTCTCCTTCCAACTGCCGTTCTTCTCCGGGACGGTCAGGGTGCCCGTGGCGACCCTCCTGCTCATCGCGGCCTTCTGCCTCTTCATCGTCTGGTTCCGCAGGACCAAGCTGGGGCAGGACATGCGCGCCATCGGGCAGGACATGGCCGTCGCCGACTCCGCGGGGATAGCGGTCAACCGCACCCGCATCATCGCCATCGTCATCTCCACGGTGCTGGCCTGTTACGGACAGATCATCTTTTTGCAGAACATGGGGACCCTGAACACCTACAACAGCCACGATCAGGCGGGCATGTTCTCGATCGCGGCGCTCCTCATCGGAGGGGCCAGCGTCTCCCGGGCAAGCATCGCCAACGTCTTCGTCGGGGTGGTGCTCTTTCACCTGATGTTCATCGTCGCCCCCATGGCGGGCAAGAACCTCATGGGCCAGGCCCAGATAGGGGAGTACTTCCGCGTGTTCGTCTCCTACGGCATCATCGCCATCGCGCTGGTGCTGCACGCCTGGAAACGCAACCGGGATCGGGCCGAGGCCCGGCGGGCCCTGCGCGGCCCCGCGGCTGCCGGAAAGGAGGGAGCGTGATGCGCGTCCTGCAGCGGACGATTGTCCTTGCGGCCCTGCTGGCCCTGGGGGTGGCGCTCTTCTACGTGGGAAGGGAGCATCAGATCTTCCTGGACAACAAGACGATCGAGGCGGACGGAAAGACCTTCAAAGCGATGGAACAGGTCAACGTCAGCGTGAACGGGGGCGACCCCGTGGAGCTCCTCGCCCGGGACCGGGACGTCGTCAAGACGGTGGGGCCCTCGTTCTCCCTCAGGGTGGAGGTGCTGGACTCCATGGGGGGCGACGTGGAGCGGACGATCGAGCTGAGGATGACGCCCGGTTTCGGCAAGGACATGATGCTCAGTCTTCCCCTGCTTGCCGCGGGGCGGGAGGACTTCCTCCTGCCGCCCCCCGAGGTGCAGGTCTCCGCTCCGTCCGAGCCCGAGGCGTCGGGAGGCGGTGAGGCGGCGCCCGGCGGCGATGACGCGATGCCCGGGGGGATGGAGCCGCAGCCTGCCGGGAACCCCTGA
>NZ_CALIAA010000167.1 GCF_938040765.1 uncultured Fretibacterium sp. | reverse complement strand
CCGGAAGGCTCCCCTCTGGGGATAGCGGCGGCCCCGGCAAGTTTCTTCCTCAAAATAGGCAAGCTGGGGTACCACCGGGGGGCTCCATGAATTAAATCAGCGTCTCATTAGGTTGTACACAGCGAACAGCTGCATACCGTGAATAAAGGAGAAACCTCCATGTCTAAGAAAATTCTGGTCACCGATGGGATGGACGCCGCCGCCGTCGCGAAGCTCCGCAAGGACGGCTATGAGGTCGTGGAGCAGTTCTACGAGCCGGACGCCCTGGGCGGGGCGCTTCGGGATTTCGATGCCGTGATCGTCCGGTCCGCCACGAAGATCAAGCAGCCGCAGATCGACGCGGCGAAGGGAGGCCGCCTGAAGCTCATCATCCGCGCCGGCGTGGGCGTGGACAACATCGACGTCAAATACGCCGAGGCGGCGGGCATTCAGGTCCGGAACACGCCCCGCGCCTCCTCCAACGCCGTGGCGGAGCTGGCCCTCGCGCTGCTCTTCGCCTGCGCACGAAACATCTCCATCGCCGGGCACACCATGCGCGAGAACAAGTGGGAGAAGAAGGCCTACTCCAAAGGCTTCGAGCTGGAGGGCAAGACCATGGGCGTGATCGGCTACGGCCGCATCGGCCGGATGGTCGGCGAGAAGGGGCAGGCCCTGGGGATGAACGTCCTCTCCGTCGTCCACCGCAACAAGCCCGAGGGCGCGGAGTGCAGCACGATGCGTTTCGTCTCGATGGACGAGCTGCTCGCGAAGTCCGACATCATCGTCCTGTGTGCGCCCGGCGGGGACAAGCCGCTGGTGGACGCCGGGAGCATCGCGAAAATGAAGGACGGCGTGGTCATCATCAACGTCTCCCGCGGCAGCAACGTGGACGAGGCGGCGCTGCTGGAGGCCCTGAACGGCGGCAAGGTAAGGGCCGCAGGTCTGGACGTCTGGCTCAGCGAGAAGGATCCCAACTGGACGCTCGCCCAGCACCCCTCCGTCTCCTGCACCCCCCACGTCGGCGCCGGCACCGTGGAGGCCCAGAAACGCATCGGCGCGGAGCTGGTGGACATCGTAGAGGAAAGTTTTTCCTGATTACCGGGGAAGGCAGACGGATGCATAAGGGAACAAGTAAGGATGAACAAGATGGATAAAATATTCAGGCCGGCGGATATCCTCGTCCCCGCGAACTGCGACATGAGCAAATGGAGCGTTATCGCCTGCGACCAGTTTTCCTCGCAGCCGGGGTACTGGGACGCCCTCGACCGATACGTCGGCGACGCGCCCAGCACGCTGCGGCTGATGCTGCCGGAGGCGTACCTGAACCAGCGCGACCCGTTCGCCGAGGCGAAGACCATCAACGCGACCATGAGGCGCTACCTCGACGGCAGCGTCTTCCGGCCCCTGCCGCACAGCTACGTCTATCTGGAGCGCACGCAGTCGGACGGCAAGGTGCGCCGGGGCATCATGGTCGCCCTGGACCTGGAGGCGTACGACTACGCCTCCGGGTCCGCCTCGCCCATCCGCGCCACCGAGGGCACGGTGGAGGAGCGCCTGCCGCCGCGCGTGAGGGTGCGCCGGGACGCACCGCTGGAGATGCCGCACATCATGGTGCTGATGGACGACAGGCGAAACGGCGTACTGGGCTCCCTGGACGCCGGAAAGTCGGCGCTCCCGCCCGTTTACGATTTCGACCTCAACTGCGGGGGCGGCCACCTGCGCGGCTGGCAGGTGACCGGGGGCGACGCGGCCGCGCTGGAGCGGGAGATGGACGCCTATACCCAGGAGATACGCGAGCGGTACGAGGGAACGGCCCCGGCGATGTTCGCCATCGGGGACGGCAACCACAGCCTTGCCGCGGCGAAGAACTGCTGGGAGGAGATCAAAAAGGCCGGGCTCCCGCCCGAGCGGCTCGAGGGGCATCCGGCCCGCTTCAGCCTGGTGGAGCTGGTGAACATTCATGACGACGCCATCGGCTTCGAGCCGATCCACAAGGTGCTGTTCGGCACCGACGCGGAGGCCTTCATCGACGCGGCCAGGGCCTTCTGGGCCGAGCGCAGCCGTTCGTCGGGCGCAGGACACACGCTTCGGCTGGTCGCCGGCCGGCGGGAGGAGCGCGTTGCGGTCAACGGCCTGACCATCGGACAGCTCATCGGCGCCGCGGAGGAGTTCAGTCAGGGCTACATCGCCGCCCACGGCGGCCAGGTGGACTACATCCACAACGACGATACGGCGCTGGAGATGGCCGGCCGTCCCGGCGGCGCGGCGACGCTGCTGCCCCGAATGGAGAAGGACGAGCTCTTCCCGTCCATCATCCGTTCCGGGCCGTTCCCCAAAAAGAGCTTCTCCATCGGCCATGCCGAGGACAAGCGCTATTACCTGGAGTGCCGGAGGATTCAGGAAAGCTGATTCATGCCCTCCATATCGGGGTTCCCGCAGGCACGGGACCCCGCGGGGACCCCGGTACGGAGGCCGCGCCGGCTTGCCGCGCTTCGATTTTGTTTGGACCTGGGGAGTGATGCTTCGTGTACGAGATCGCATTGATACGCCATGGCGAGAGCGCATGGAACAAGGAGAACCGTTTCACCGGATGGACCGACGTCCCCCTGTCCGAGAAGGGGATCGAGGAGGCCCGGGCCGCGGGGCGGCTTCTGAAACAGGAGGGCTATGCCTTCGACCTGGCCTTCACCTCCGTGCTGAAGCGGGCCATCAAGACCCTGTGGCTCGTGCTGGAGGAGATGGACCGGATGTGGATCCCCATCCGCAACTCCTGGAAGCTGAACGAGCGGCACTACGGCGGGCTCCAGGGTCTGAACAAGGCCGAGACCGCGGCGAAGTACGGCGACGAACAGGTCCGGATATGGCGCCGCAGCTACGACGTCCTTCCTCCCCTGCTGGACAAGGGCGACGAGCGTTACCCGGGCAGGGATCCGCGCTACGCGGGGCTCGGACCGGATGAGGTACCGGCCGGCGAGTGCCTGGCGGACACCGTGGCCCGCGTCGTGCCCTATTGGACGGAGGCCGTCGTCCCGGAGGTCCGGGCCGGGAAAAAGGTCATCATCGCCGCCCACGGCAACAGCCTGCGGGCCCTGGTCAAATATCTGGACGGCATCTCCGACAAGGACATCCTGGAGCTGAACATCCCCACGGGCGTCCCCCTGATCTACACGCTGGACAAGGACATGAAGCCCCTGGGACACCGTTACCTCGGCGACCCCGAGGCCATCGCCAGGGCCCAGGCCGCCGTGGCCGGGCAGAGAAGGGCGAAATAAGCGCCGGGCGCAAGCCGCTCGGCGGCATCCGCCCGATGCCGTCAAAACAACGCCGTCAAAAAATATCGAAGGAGGCTGTATGGAGATGCATTTTTCCGACCGTATCAAGGCAATGCAGACGTCGCCCATCCGTCGGCTCATCCCCTTTGCCGACGAGGCCAAGAGCAAGGGGAAAAAGGTGTTCCACCTCAACATCGGCCAGCCGGACATCAAGACCCCCGGCGAATACTTCGAGGCCATCCGTAACTTCAAGGTGGAGACTGTCGCCTACGCGACCTCGCAGGGCAACAACGACCTCCGCGACGCCGTCAGCGCCTACTACAAGTCCTGGGACATCCCCTACGAGCGCGACGACATCTACGTCACCAACGGCGGCAGCGAGGCCCTGTGGTTCGCGGTCATGACCATCTGCGACCCCGGAGACGAGCTGCTGGTCCCGGAGCCCTTCTACGCGAACTACAACGCGTTCGCCCAGTCCTCCCTTGCCAGGCTCGTGCCCATCCCCACGAGGGCCGAGGAGGGGTTCCACCTTCCCCCCGCCTCCGTCATCGAGAAGCTCGTCACGCCGCGCACGCGCGCGATCTGGATATCCAACCCCGGCAACCCGACGGGCGCCGTCTACACGCCCGCCGAGCTGGAGATGCTGGCCGGGCTGGCCAAAAAGCACGACCTCTACCTGATCGCCGACGAGGTCTACCGCGAGTTCACCTACGACGGGGAGAAGTTCACCAGCCTGGGGCACATGAAGGACGTGCTGGACCGCGTGATCATGGTCGACTCCGTGTCCAAGCGCTTCAGCGCCTGCGGGGCGCGCATCGGCACCATCGCGATCAGGAACCGGGACTTCATGGGACAGGTGCTGAAGCTCTGCCAGGGGCGCCTGTGCGTCTCCACGCTGGAGCAGGTCGGCGCGGCCGGGCTCTACAAGACGCCGAAAAAGTACCTGGAGGACGTGAACAAGGAGTACAAGGCCCGGCGGGACACCCTTTACAAGGCCCTGAAGTCTATGGACGGCGTGATCTGCGAGGAGCCGAAGGGCGCGTTCTACGTCATGGTCAAGGCCCCCGTGGACGACGCCGAGAAGTTCATCATCTGGATGCTCCAGAACTTCGACATCAACGGGGAGACGACGATGGCCGCGCCCGGAAACGGGTTCTACACGGCCGCGGACCGCGGCAGGAACGAGATGCGACTGGCCTACGTCCTGAAGAACGAGGACCTGGTCAAGGCCATGACCATCCTGAAGGGTGCGCTTGCCGCTTATCCGGGGCGCGTCGAGGCCATCAGGGCGTAAGAACCCAACGATTCGGATTTTGCGGAGCACGGGCCGGCAGGGAACGGATAGCGCCGGTCCGTACTTTTTTGGAGGGACCTCATCCGACATGGAATTTCTGAGCGGCATCCCGGCGGGCGGAACCCTGTTCAACGCGCTCGCCATCCTTCTGGGGGGCGCCGTCGGCCTTTTTGCCGGCCGTCTCGTCCCGGAGCGCGTCCAGCGCAGCATCTTCCAGTGTCTCGGCCTGTTCTGCCTGTACCTGGGGGCCGACATGGCGCTCAGGATGCAGCACGTCCTGGCCGTCCTGCTGAGCTTCATCCTGGGCACCGCCGCGGGGGAGCTGATGGACCTGGACTCCCGGCTCAATTCCCTGAGCGATCGGCTCAAGGCAAGGCTGCGAATCGGCAGCGAGACCTATACCGAGGGTCTCGTCACCGCCGCCCTGCTCTTCTGCATCGGCTCGATGGCGATCCTGGGGGCGATAGAGGACGGCGTCCGGAGCAACCCCGGGCTGCTCGTCACCAAGGGGGTCATGGACGGCACCGCCGCCCTGTTTCTGGCCGCCTCGCTCGGCGTCGGCGTGCTCTTCTCGGCCCTGCCCGTCCTGCTCTACCAGGGGGCGCTGACGTTCGCCGCCGGCGGGGCCCAGGCTCTCATCACCCCGGCGATGCTCGCCGACCTCTCAGGCCTGGGCGGGCTCATGATCATGGGGATCGGCCTGAACCTCCTGCGCATCACGGAGGTCCGAACGGGCAACATGCTTCCGGGGCTGATCCTGATCGTCCTCCTCGCGGCACTGCTCTGACCTCGCGCCCGTCCTCGAAACAGGCCCGGGCCACATAGGGAGACGTGGACAAGCTCAGCATCGCCCCGTAATCGACCCCGAAGCGCAGCACGTCTCCCCATCGCGTGACCGCCGGCCGTCCCCCCACGTCCAGAAGCGTGTGGTCGCTCGATCCCCCCAGGACCTCCACGCCCTCGTCCAGGGGTCTCAGCCCCTCCACAGGGAGATCCTGCCGGCCGATCCCAAGGATCGCTCTGAGACGGCGCCCCCGATCCTCGAACGTCTGCACCCTGCCGAAGGCGTCCGGCCCGATCGGCCCCTCGGGCCGGGAGGGCTTCTCCCGGGCCTCGATGACCTGAGCCTCCAGCTCCACAGCGTCCTGCCTCAGCCAGGGGATCGCCCGCTGCCAGGCAACGTCGCCGCCCAGCAGAATGGCCTCCCCCACCCGCAGGTGGTTGACGTCCCGGGGCAGCGTCCCCTCCTCCAGCAGCTTGAGGCTCGAAGTCTCCCCTCCGGAGCAGACCGGGACGGCATACCCCAGCCCGTCCTCCATGAAGCTGCGGGCCGACGCAAGCCTTTCGAGCGCACCGGCCGAGGGCAGCGCCCCCGCGAAGCAGGCAAAATTCGCCCCCACCCCGTGCAGCCTCACGCGCGGACAGCGCTTGAAGGCCCGAACGAACACCTCCATCTCCTGCTCGAGGATCCCCTCCCGCCGGTCGCCGAGGTCGAACATCAGGAGCGCACGGTGCGTTTTTCCCTGGGCCGCGCACTCCGCCTCCAGCGCCTCGACGGCCTCGATCATCGACACGGTCGAGCACGAGGCGGTGCGCACGACCGCCTCCAGCTCGGAACGCATGGGGATGCGCAGCAGAAACCGATCCACGGCCGGAAAGGCCTTCTCGAGCCGGATCAGGTTGCGGATGCGGCTGTCCGCAAAGGCGTCGCAGCCCCCCCTCGAGCATCGCACGCGCCGCGTTCAAGTCGGCCGAGATGCCCTTGGTCACGGCACAGACGGCGATGCCGTGCGCGCGGCACCGCTCTGCCACGCGCGCCGCGTTCTCGCGTATGCGGTCCAGGTGGA
>NZ_CALIAA010000166.1 GCF_938040765.1 uncultured Fretibacterium sp. | reverse complement strand
ATCGGGAGCATCCAGGGCAAACAGGGTTTTTCCCCCCCGCTCCATCGTGAGGAGGGACGCGCCGATCGAGATCTGCCGTTTCTGCTCCTCGGTCTGAAAGTCGCTGACGGTGTTGCCCGCATCCGTCCTGCCCATGCGCCCGATCTGTCCATTGCAGAAAAGCATGGCCTCGGCCAGGGTCGTCTTTCCGGCCCCGCCGTGGGCGACAAGCGCAAAACTTCTCGTGTTCTCAGGTTGACGTGCTCCCATCCTCCAATACCCTCCTCTGAAAGATTGCCCGAAAAAACTGCCTACCGCAAACTCCCTACAGCGTTTTTGCCGCCGTCATCGAATGCGGAGAAACGGAGTACGAAGACCTAAATATCGAAAACCCGCCCTGTTCCTCGCGAACGATTCGGAGGAAAGGACGGGAAAACATCATTTCGGATCGCCCCGAAGGGCCGACTCGAGCGCCGCCGCCACCTCGGGCGGACGGGCCTGACCCTTCGTCTCCTTCATCACGAGTCCCTGCAGGAACTTTATCTTCTTGCCCTTGGGGTCCCCTCCGGACCGTATCTCCGCCACGACGTCGGCGTTGGCCTCCAGGACGCTTCGGATCGTCCCGGACAGGGCGTCCCCGACAACGCCGCCCTCCGTCACGCCGCAGGCCTTCACCGCCTCGTCCAGCGTCAGGCTCGACTCGACCATTTTGTCGAACACGGCCTTGGCCTGAGTGGTCGACAGGCGGCCGGCATCGACGCGTCCGACGAGCTCGGCGAGCGCCTCGGGACGAACGGTGAGCTCGCCGAGCGAAATCTGCCGGTCGTTGAGCACGCGCAGGACCTCCGTGCGGACCCAGTTCGCCGCTCGTTGAGGGGCCGCCCCGGCGGCGACGCAGGCCTCGAAGTACTCGGCCATCTCGCGCGATTCGGTCAGGACCTGGGCGGCATCCTCGGAAAGCTTCATCTCCCGCACGTAGCGTTCAGCCTTCACGTCGGGCATCTCCGGCATCAGGGCGCGCACCCGTTCCTCCCATTCCCTCGAGACGTGCAGGGGCGGGAGGTCGGGATCGACGATGAACTTGCGGTAGAACTCCTTGAGCCTCGACCCCGTCGTCACGCCCTTGGCGTCGTTCCAGTGTCGGGTCTCGGGCAGCACCTCCCCGCCCTGCATCATGATCTTCTTCTGGCGTCGGATCTCGTACTCGATCGCGCGCTCCAGCGCCCGGAACGAGTTCATGTTCTTGACCTCGACCTTACGGCCCCACCGGCCGTCCGAGCACTTCATGGAGACGTTGGCGTCGAAGCGCATCATCCCCTTTTCCAGGTCCACGTCGGAGGCCCCGGCGTAGCGCACGCGGCGCCTCAGCGTCGTCACGTACTCCACCGCCTCCCTGGCCGACGAGACGTCCGGCTCCGAAACGATCTCCGCCAGGGGAAGCCCGGAGCGGTTGTAATCGACATAGGAGGTCTCCGCCCCCTCCAGACGGCCGTCCGAGGCGCTGTGATGGAGCTTCCCGACGTCCTCCTCGAGGTGCAGGTGGTGGACCCGGATCCTCTTGAGCCTTCCCTCGTCGTCGTGAACCTCGATGTAGCCGCCCGCGACGATCGGGAGGTCGCACTGGCTGGTCTGGTACCCCTTCGGCAGGTCCGGATAGAAATAGGACTTGCGGAAGAACAGGGACGCCGGCTGCACGGAGCAGTTCAGGGCCATGCCCGCAAGCAGCCCCTGCTCGACGACCTTCTCGTTGAGGACTGGAAGCGCGCCGGGCAGCCCCATGCAGACGGGACAGATGTGCGTGTTCGGCTCTCCGCCCGTGTCCGTGGAGCAGCCGCAGAAAATCTTGGTGTCCGTCTTGAGCTGAATGTGAATCTCGATCCCGATGACGGGCGTGAAGGTCAGTTCCTTGTCCATTTTCTCCCTCACCTCGGGCATGATAATCAAAGACCTCCCTTCGCGATCCGGGGCGAGCCCAGCAGGCCCTCCAGAGTCAGTCCCACGTTCAGAAGGCGGCCGTCGCTCCATCGGGGTCCGACGAGCTGCAGGCCCACAGGCAGCTCCGAGGGAGAATACCCCGTGAAGAAGGACAGCCCGGGCAGACCGGCCATGTTCACGGGCAGCGTGTAGAGGTCCGACTCGTATCCCTTCATCGCATCCTTGTTCGCCTCTCCGACAGGGGCGGGCAGGGCGGGGGTGACGGGCTGGAGGATGAAGTCGGCCGCGCCGAAAGCCTTGGCGAACTCCTGGGCAATAAGGGTCCGCACCTTCGTCGCCGCGACGTAGTACTCCTCGCTCCGGACCGGCTCGGTCAGGCAGGTGCCCGCGATGATGCGCGACTTGACCTCTATGCCGAACCCCCTGGAACGGACCCTCTCGAACATCTCCTTGATCCCCTCGGCGTCGTCCACGGTGCAGCCGTATCGCACGCCGTCGTACCGCTCGAGGTTGGTATGGGCCTCGGACATGGCGATGGCGTAGTAGCAGGACACCGCATAGCGCGCCACGATCGGGAGCTCGACCTCGACGATCTCCGCCCCGGCATCCTCGAGAAGCCCGCGGACGCGCGCCATGGCGTCGGCGATGGGGGCCTCCAGGGTAAAGCCCTGGAACTCCCTGACCAATCCGATACGCTTGCCCTTCAGGTCCTCCGGAATGGGGGAAAAGTCAAGACTCTTGCCCCGGACGCTGCTGGAGTCCCTGGGGTCGTGACGGGCCAAGACGCCCATGATGGCGTGCAGGTCCCCGACCGTCCGGGCAAAGGGGCCGACCTGATCGAGGGAGGAGCCGTAGGAGATGACGCCGTAGCGGCTGACCAAGCCGTAGGTCGGTTTCAGTCCATAGACGCCGCAATAGGAGGCGGGCTGACGGATGGACCCCCCCGTGTCGCTGCCGAGCGAGAACGGGGCATAGCCCGCCGAGACCGCCGCCGCGCTTCCGCCCGAGCTGCCGCCCGGAACGCGCGTCGCGTCCCATGGGTTCCGCGTCGGACCGAAGGCCGAGCTGCCGCAGGTGTTGCCCATCGCGAACTCGTCCATATTGGACTTGCCCAGCAGGACGGCCCCGGCATCCCTCAGGAGCTCCCAGACGGTCGCGTCGTAGGGAGGTTTCCAGTCGCCCAGAATGGCGCTCCCCGCCGTGGTGCGCACGCCCTTGGTGCAGAGGTTGTCCTTCAGGACGACGGGAACCCCGACCAGGGGCCCCGGCTCCTCCCCCTTCGCCAGGCGTTCGTCCGCCCTGCGCGCCATCTCGCGTCCGGCTTCGACCGTCGTCGTGATGAGGGCGGAGAGGTTCGGCTCGCAGGCCGCGGCACGGGCAAGACAGGAGTCGAAGAGCTCCATAGCGGAAAATTTTTTTGTCCGGACCCCCTCGGCCGCCGACCTCAGGTTCAACTCGTAAAGCTCCATCGCCTATTCCTCCATGATGCGGGGGACCTTGAAATAATCCCCAACTCGATGCGGCCCCTCGTCCAGGATCGCCTTCACGTCGCCGAAGGGGGTAAGGACGTCCTCGCGAAGCGGGCACTCCGTCTTCTCCGCGAAGCAGAAGGGCTCCACCTCTTTAAGATCCAGTTCCTTGAAGCGATCCAGCATGGAGAGGAAGTTATTGATGTAGCGAGCCGCCTTCTCCAGCTCGGCGTCGTCCAGGGTCAGCCTTGCCTCCAGGGCGATCTCGCGCACCTCGTCGTTGCTCAGTTTCATTGTTGCACTTCCTTTCGGTAAGGAAAAACCGCGGCCGCCCCTTCGGAGGCCGCCTGTTTGCACACACAGTAAGGAATTATAACAGTTCCCCCCACGCCTTTCAAAGC
>NZ_CALIAA010000165.1 GCF_938040765.1 uncultured Fretibacterium sp. | reverse complement strand
GACCTCTACCTTGCCCTCAGCCGCCTGCACGGCCACACCGAACTGCTGCCCGCGCACATCGCCGCCGACCGCACCATCGCCGCCGAGCTGGAAGAAATGCACCGCGAAGCATTCGCCGCCGACCTCGCCGACCTCGCCGCCAGTAGTACCCAAGCCCCGCCGCACATCCGCCCGTTGGGCTGGCTGCTGCTCGCTGCGGCTATCCCCGTTGTGCTGCGGCGGAGGGGATGACCCCTCCGGCCCTACGGGCCCACCTGATGAAGAAACCAGCCGACCTGCACAGCTCACTGCGTTCGCTGGCAGTCTGCTTATGCAAGGGGGACTGCCCCACAGGGGCTTTTGAATCCAACGGGGCCCTTGACGGGTCACTTAAAGCTCTGCGTCCCCATAAAAAGGATCGCTCCCGTCGCGTCGTCCAGGATGAAGAACAGGAAGGGCCGGTCGGCGTGGAACTCCGCGCGCGGCGGTTCCTGCGGGGGCAGGGCCGTGGCATAAACCATCGTCACGCCCGTGGCCGCTGCGGCCTCGGCCCCCTCCTCGTCCACCTCCAGGAACGTCTTGTGCACGACGCTGCCGATGCAGATCGGCTCTTTGTCCTCCGTCATGGCGGAGAAGTCCGCGGCATCCGAGAAGGCCTGCCCCATCCCTAACGCCGTCAGGAGCTCCTTCAGCTCGTATCGTTCCTCCATCTTGAATTTGGGCAGCCACACGTCCACCTGGTGCTTGGTCATGGAAGCCTGCCAGCGGCGGATGAGGTCAAGCCCGTCGCGATGGGCGAGGTCCTTCAACAACTCGTCCATGGCACCCTGCTGCGGCATGGCCAGCAGCATACTGGCGGACCCGCCGTAGGACAGTTTCAGGAGCTTCACCCCCTCCGCCTCCGCGTAGAGGTACTCCTCGTCCGCCTTCATCATGGGGATATCCTTCGACTCCGTTTCCGAGACATGGAATGGCTCCGGAACCGTGAGCTCCGGACTGAAGGGGCGAAGCCACCGTCCCTTGAAGTACACGGCGTTCGTCAGGATCATGCGAGTGTCCTTCGGTACGTCGAGGATCAGGTCCTTGATGCGGCCCTTCGTCCTGTCGGACACCCAGCCGTTGATCCTTTGTTTGGCCTCCTCCGGCGCATCCTTAAAGTCCAGCTCCTCCGCCGCTCCGCCGTAGTCCCGGCTCAGCACGTCGCTGAACCCGCTTCGGGGCGTCAGCCCCTTCATCAGCCACACGCGGTTGGCGTCGTTCAGGACCGGCTGCCCCTCCTGTCCGTCCATCCGCTCCCGCAGCCCGGCGGACAGGGCCCCAAGGGACGCATGAAAGCCGTCGTCCAAGGAGAGCGCCTTCGCCATCGCCTCGCGGGTTACGCCTGCGGAGCCCTCGTAGGCCATGCCCAGCACGGACAGGATGCTGTAGGGGGAGAAGAAGAAGTCCCCGTTTGACTTCCGAAACTCCGCCGCCGCGCGGAGGGCAAACCCGTCAATGGCACGGGCGGCCGAGAGAGTGGGGGGCGTTTTTTCGGCCTCGCCGGGCCCCGCCGCGGCCGCGTTCTCCGCCGCCGTCAGGCACGCCAGGGAGAACAGGCAGAACGCAGCGACCTTCGCCGCCCCCAAAAAGTACCTCGTAAACTGCAGCATACGCAAGCGCCTCCATTCATCATTTGCCAGTGTTTATGCCGAACTCGCCGCCTGCCTGCATGGCTCCTTCCCAGTCATTCTCAGGCAGGGCAGGCAAAAACGACGGCACGGCAAGGGGAAGTGAAAAAGGGACCGCAACGCCTCGATCGATGATGAGGCCATTGTAGTCCCATGGGGCCGATCCTTCATGGAGTTTTCTACGGACGGAGCCCTCCGAAAAAGGGCTTCTCGCTTTTTAAGTGGGTAGGCCTATCTGTAGTTTTCCTGCGATGAGGTAAATCATCGAAATGAGGTTCTCATTGCACCTGTAGCCTCCGGCCCTTGCCTTACAGGCCTGGATCGAGCCGTCGATCCCCTCAAGAATGCCGTTGTCGATGGGAC
>NZ_CALIAA010000164.1 GCF_938040765.1 uncultured Fretibacterium sp. | reverse complement strand
AAATAGATTCAATATTGAGGCAGGAGGGATACGCCAATGAGGCGTTTCATTGTGGAGCTGGGTATGGGGTCGGATCTTCATGGGGGGGATGTCACGAAGGCGGCGATGCGGGCGGTGCGCGACGCCGTGTCCAGAAGTTGCCTTTGCGGCCTCTTCGAGGTGGCCGGATTGAAGCGTCCGGAGGACATGTTCATTCACCTGAAGGTGTGCTGTCCCACGCCGGAGCGGCTGGACAGGGAACGGGTGGCCGGGTCGGTTCCCTTCGGCAGGGTGGAGCTCGAGGTTCGGGAGGGAGGGATGGTCGCGGAGGGGATCCAGCTCCCCCAGCTGGGAGAGGGCAGCTCCATCGTGGTGGCGCTGGTGTCCCTGACCGTCTGCGTGGAGTGAATGGCAGGGTTCGAGGTGAATGACAGATTAAGGAGGTAAGGGCATGAAGGTCACGAAAGAGAAACTCTTGGACATGTACAGGACGATGTTCATGATTCGTTCCTTCGAACTGAAGGCGGCCGAGCTCTTCGCGGCCGGAGGGATCCCGGGTTTCGTCCACCTCTACGTGGGGGAGGAGGCCGTCGCCACGGGGGTATGCGCCAATCTGAAGGAGAGCGACTACATCACCAGCACCCACCGCGGGCATGGACACCTGCTGGCCAAGGGGGGCGACGTCAACCTGATGATGGCCGAAGTCTTCGGGAAGGCCTCGGGTTATTGCAAGGGCAAGGGGGGATCCATGCACATTGCCGACGTGAACCTGGGTATCCTCGGGGCCAACGGAATCGTGGGGGCGGGGTTCCCGATTGCCGTCGGCGCGGCGTTCTCATGCAAATACCGTAAGACCGGCGACGTGGTAGTCTGCTTCTTCGGGGACGCAGCCTCGAACCGGGGGACGTTCCACGAGGGGATCAACTTCGCCTCCATCCACAAACTGCCGGTCGTCTTCGTCTGCGAGAACAACATGTACGGCATCTCCAACTATCAGAAGGCGGGCATGAATATCAACGACATCGCGGACCGGGCCGAGGGATACGGCATACCGGGTGCGAGCGTGGACGGCAACGACGTCATGGCCGTCTACGAGGCGGCGAGTGCGGCGATCGAAAACGCCCGGAAGGGCGACGGGCCGAGCCTGATCGAGTGCAAGACCTGGCGTCAGCGTGGCCATTTCGAGGGTGATCCCGGGAAGTACAAGAATCCCGAGGAGCAGAAGAACTGGGTCGCCAAGGACCCGTTGCCGCGTCTCGAGAAGCGCCTGGAGGAGCTGAAGTACGCGTCCGGGGACGAGCTTGAAGCCATGCAGAAGGAGATCGTTCAGAAGGTCGAGGCCGCGGTCCGGTTTGCGGAAAGCGGTGCCGACCCCGCGCCGAGCGAGCTGCTCACCGACGTGCTGGCCTGAGCGCGTTCTGAAAAGGAGGGGTGAAAACGATGGCTCAGATGAGTTGCAGCGAAGCGATAAGGGACGGCATCCGCATGGAGATGCGCAGGGACCCCAATGTGTTTCTGGCTGGGGAGGACGTGGGGATCTTCGGCGGTTGTTTTGGCGTGACGGCGGGCCTGCTGGACGAGTTCGGCAAGGAACGCGTCGTGGACACGCCGGTCACCGAGACGGCGATCATGGGGCTCGGTGTGGGCTCTGCCGCTGCGGGGCTGCGCCCGATCGTGGAGATCATGTTCGCCGACTTCATGGGCGTCTGCCTGGACGAGCTCTACAACCAGGCGGCCAAGATGCGCTACATGTTCGGCGGAAAGACGAAGATCCCGATGGTGATCCGTGCGCCCGTCGGCGCGGGTGTCTCGGCCGCGGCCCAGCACTCTCAGTCCAACGAGGCGTGGTTCACCCACATTCCGGGCATCAAGGTCGTCATGCCGGCCTCGCCGGCGGACGCCAAGGGGCTCATGGAGGCCGCCGTCCGCGACGACAATCCCGTTGTCTACCTGGAGCACAAGCTGATGCTGGGGGTGCAGGGCGACGTCCCGGAGGGAGAGTACATCGTCCCGATCGGCAAGGCGGACATCAAGCGCTCCGGCAAGGACGTCAGCCTCATCGCCTGGTCCGCCATGGTGTCGAAGTCCCTTGCCGCGGCCGAGATGCTGGCGGCGGAGGGCATCGATGCGGAGGTCGTGGACCTGCGGACCCTCACGCCCCTTGACAGGGAGACCCTGCTGGGCTCCGTGGAGAGGACCGGACGCGCGGTGGTGGTGCACGAGGCCGTCAAGACCGGAGGGTTCGGCGGGGAGGTCGCCGCCGTCATTGCGGATGAGGGGTTCAACTTCCTGGATGCCCCCGTCAAACGCGTCGCCGCCCCCGATACCCCCATTCCCTTCAGCCCCGTCCTGGAAAAGCTCTGGATTCCCGACGAGGCGCGTATCGTCGCGGCGGCGAAGGAACTGGTCCGGGGCTGAGCCCCGGATCGGCAGGATACGCGGATGGCAGCGCCCACGACGGTGGGAATCATCGCCAATCCGGCCTCCGGAAAGGATATTCGTCGCCTGGTCGCCTACGGTACGGTCTTCGACAATCAGGAGAAGGTGAATATCGTCCGCAGGGTGTTGCTCGCCCTCTCGGGAACGGGGGTCGAGCGCGTGCTCTACATGCCGGACTACTACGGCATCGTCGAAAAAGCGGTCGAGGGCATGCGCAGCCAGGACTCCCTGAGGTTGGAGGTTGCGCCGCTGGAGATGGAGCTGACGGCGACCCAGCTCGACTCCAGCAATGCCGCGGCTGCTCTTGCGGAGGTCGGAGCGGCGTGCATCGTGACGATGGGGGGCGATGGGACGAATCGCATGGTCGCCAAGAGTTGCGGAGACGTCCCCCTGCTCCCCATCTCCACGGGGACGAACAACGTCTTTCCCCTCTTTCTGGAGGGGACGATCGCAGGGATTGCCGCCGGCGTCGTCGCACGGGGCTGTGCCGGGGAGGACGCCGTGTACCGCGCAAAACGCCTCACGGTGTTTCGGAACGGAATCCCCGCGGACATCGCCCTGATCGATGCGGTGGTCTTGGACAACCCGTTCGTCGCCTCCCGCGCGATGTGGGAGGTGGAGGACATGTGCATGGCGGTCCTGACACGAGGTGAGCCCCATAATATCGGCATCGCCTCCCTGTTGGGCACGCTGGACCCCGTGACCGTCCACGACCCCTGGGGGGCCGCCATCGTCCTGGACCCCTCGAAGCGGGACCGGGTGGCCGCCATCGCCCCGGGGCTCCTGCTTCCGGTTGGAACGTCCGCTTCGCGCCGTATGAAGCTTGGAGAGAGCGTGGAGATCGCGCCCGTCCCCTGTATCGTCGCCCTGGACGGCGAGCGGGAGGTGGAGTTCCGGGAGGGGGATCGGGGGGAAATTCGTTTGGACCGGGACGGCCCGAACGTGGTGGTCCCGGATCGGGCTCTCAGGAATGCCGTTGCCGGCGGCTTCTTCAGTCGGCCGGACGTGCTGGGGATTCATCTATAACGACAACGAAGAGTGCTGGAGGTCACCCATGGCAACCGAGATCACAATGCCCAAGCTGGGGCTCACCATGAAGGTCGGCAGGATAGGTAAATGGCTCAAGAAAGAGGGCGATCCCGTCAAAAAGGGCGAGGCGATCGCGGAGGTATTGACGGACAAGATCACAAACGTGCTCGAGGCCGCGGTGGAGGGGGTGCTTCTGAGGATCGCGGCCCCTGTCGGTACGCAGCTTCCCGTGGGTGGGGTGATGGGCTATATTGGGGCGGCCGGCGAGAGCGTTCCCGACGCGGTGGGCACGGCCCCGGCCGCCGAGGCGGCGAAGCCCGCTGCGCCGGTGTCCGCGCCGGGCCCGGTTCCGGCCTCCGGCGAGAAAAGGCCGAGGGCGACGCCCGTGGCCCGCAAGCTGGCCGAGCAACACGGCGTCGACCTGTCGCGCCTCGTGGGTACGGGGCCGAACGGCAGTATTGTGCGCGAGGACGTGGAAAAGGCCCTGGCGCAGGGCATCCCTGCTCCATCGGCCCCGGCCGAGCCTGAGGTGTTGGAGGTCATGCCCTACGCCGGGCTGCGTCAGGTCATCGGGGAGAACATGCTGAAGAGCTGGCTGGAGGTCCCGAAGGTCGACCATCACGCCAGCGTGGACATGACGGAACTGCTGGCCGCGAGGCGGGCCATCAACGAGGGGCTGCCGGAGAACGAGAGGGTCTCCGTGACGGACCTTCTCGTCTTGCTCGTCGCCCGGGCCCTGGAGATGAAGAGGATCTTCAACTCGCTCATGGAGCCGGATGGGATTAAAATCTATCGCAACGTCCACATGGGGATAGCGATTGCGCTGGAAAACGCCCTGGTGGTGCCCGTCGTGCGCGACGCCAACAAGAAGCGGCTCCGCGAGATCAGCGCGGAGATCAGGGACCTGGCGGCGCGGGCGCGGGAGAACCGCCTGACGGAGACGGATTTCATCGGAGGGACCTTTACCCTGACGAACCTGGGCGGATACCGTTCGACAGAGCACTTTACACCGATCATCAACCCGCCTCAGGCGGCCATTCTAGGCATCGGCCGCACCAGGGACATGCCGGCCGCTGTGGACGGGGAGGTCCGCATCCGGCCGATGATGGCGCTGTCGCTGTCGCACGACCACAGGATTGTGGACGGCGCTCCGGCGGCGGAGTTCCTGGGCATCCTGATGCGGATGATCGAGGCGCCCTACCGGGCCCTGTATTAAAGGGTATTCGCACCGACTCTCAACTGATGCCGAGCGTTGGCTTACCGGTGTAAGATAAGAAATCACTATCGCTTTTCGATTTTTCGATGACGGGGCGCGGCATTGCTACGCCCCGAATCTTTACGGAAAACAGGGGGGAAAAGAACAATGTTGAAGTTGATGAGGGCCCCGCACAAGTACGTTCAGGGAGAGAACGCTCTGAACGAGTTCTACGACATCGTCAAGGACATGGGAAAGTCGTTCCTGTTCATCTGCTCGAAGAGCGGCGCAAAGGCGTGTCGCCCCAAGATTGAGAAGAGCTGTGCCGGCAAGGACATCAAACTGCGTTTCGAGGTGTTCGGCGGCATCAGCTCCGTGCTGTCAGGCTCTGGAGATCTGGTGGTCTGTGCCTGTCAAGCGCGATATCTGTAGTCATGGCGATGGATAGCGGACGTTTCTTCCCCCGTCCCGGCTGGATGAGGCGCGTCACTCCACTGTCCGGAAGCTGCTGCGGAGGGAACGTACGATACGAGAATTTCCGTCCCCTCTCCACTGCGAAGAGCAACGGAGATTCGCCTCAAGACAAGGGGCTACTTCGGGCCGGGGGGTGCAGCGAAGATCGACGATATCGCCGGGAAACCGAGGGGGCGGGGGGCTCTCAGGTTCTTTGCGTCACCGGGGGCCGGTCAAATCGAACCGCGGGCGCATCGCCGCGATCTGCCGCAACTTCCTGAAGCCGCTGGCGCAAACGCTGCGCTGGAAACGCTGTCGGAAAAATCCCCCTTGGGTTCTTGAAGAGCCCAAGGGGGATTTTTCCTTGGAAGGGCAGAGCCGTAAGCATCGGTCATGCAGCCTTCCCCTCAAGGATAAGAATAGAGGAAATCGTTGGGGCAGGATTGAAAATGTATGATAAGATTTGACGATGGAGCGTTTTTGGGGACTACCAAGGTAAAGGAGAGTGTGTGTTTTGAGGAGAGGGATCGGTTTGGGCAGGGAAAGAACCGGGATTTTGGTATTGGCTTTGCTTTTGGGGCTTGCCCTGGTTTGGGGGGTGGGAGGTTCGGATGCCGCGGACGGCTCCCTCCAGGTCAACGGCAGCTCGTACGTCGACCTGGAGAGCGATGCGGTGGTCATCAACGGCCATGTCTTCTCCTACGACGTGATGTCCGGGGCGACCGTGCTGCCTTCCAGGGTTGTCGGGAAGGCAGCGGAGCCGATGGATGCCGCGGAGAAAGAGCGCAGGATGTTCTGGTCGGTCCAGCCCCCTCGTGGGATCGTTCGGGGGGAATATTATTTTGAGAATTACAGCTTCGGGGGGAAGAATGGTCTGTACTCTGCACTGATTGACCTGGTGATCGATAAGGGACGTATCGTCCATATCGAGATGGACGAGGTTACGCCCCCGGAATATTACTCCGAGCTCTGGAGGGCTCAAAGAAAAAGGACATCGGGTTATGCTTTCTTT
>NZ_CALIAA010000163.1 GCF_938040765.1 uncultured Fretibacterium sp. | reverse complement strand
TTGGTGACGACGCCGGCGCCCACCGTATGGCCGCCCTCGCGGACCGCGAAACGAAGACCTTCCTCCATCGCGATCGGCACGATCAGATCCACCTCGAACGTCGCGTTGTCGCCCGGCATAACCATCTCCACTCCCTCGGGAAGCTTGATCCCGCCCGTAACGTCCGTCGTACGGAAGTAGAACTGAGGCTTGTACCCCGCAAAGAACGGCGTATGACGGCCGCCCTCCTCCTTCTTCAGTACGTACACCTCGCCCTTGAACTTCGTGTGCGGCGTCACGCTACCAGGCTTCGCCAACACCTGTCCGCGCTCAACCTCGTCCTTGTCCACCCCGCGAAGCAGAATGCCCACGTTGTCCCCCGCTACCGCGTCGTCCAGAATCTTACGGAACATCTCGAGCGACGTCGCAACCGTCTTCTTGATGTCCGTCTTCATCCCGACAATCGCCACTTCCTCGCCCGCCTTGATGATGCCGCGCTCCACCCGGCCCGTCACAACCGTCCCGCGACCCGTGATCGTGAACACGTCCTCCACAGGCATCAGGAAAGGCTTCTCCGTCTCGCGGACAGGCTCAGGAATATAGCTGTCGCACGCATCCATCAGATCCCAGATCGGCTTGCAGATCGGGTCCTCGCGCGTCCCGTTGCCCTTCTCCAGCACCTCGAGCGCCGAGCCCCGGATGATCGGAATCTCGTCCCCCGGAAACTCGTACTTGTTCAGAAGCTCACGAATCTCCATCTCCACAAGGTCCAGAAGCTCGGGGTCGTCAACCTGGTCCGTCTTGTTCATGAACACCACCAGCGCGGGAACGTTCACCTGGCGCGCCAGAAGCACGTGCTCGCGCGTCTGAGGCATCGGGCCGTCCGCCGCGCTCACAACCAGAATGGCCCCGTCCATCTGCGCCGCTCCCGTGATCATGTTCTTGATGTAGTCCGCGTGACCCGGGCAGTCGATGTGCGCGTAGTGGCGCTTCTCCGTCTGGTACTCCACGTGCGAGATGTTGATCGTGATCCCGCGCTCGCGCTCCTCCGGAGCCTTGTCGATCATGTCGTACGCCGTGTAGTCCGCCCACTTCTGCGTCGCAAGACACTTCGTGATCGCCGCCGTCAGCGACGTCTTCCCGTGGTCGATGTGACCGATCGTACCGATGTTCAGGTGCGTCTTGTTCCGCTCGAACTTCTCCTTCGCCATCTCCGAATTGCCTCCTCTGAAAAAATGTAATGTATGTAAAAAAACTTATTCGGCCTTACCCTGAAGCACCTTTTCCGCAACGTCCGCGGGCGTGGGCTCGTAGTGGTCGAACTGCATCGTATAGTTGGCCCGTCCCGAGGTCTTGCTTCTGAGGTCCGTCGCGTATCCGAACATCCCCACAAGAGGCACGTAAGCCCTTATTATACGCGCGTTGGCCCTCATGTCCATCCCCTCGATGCGCCCCCTCCGTGAGGAGAGGTCGCCGATGACGTCCCCGACGTAGTCCTCCGGGGTCACGACCTCGACGGACATGATCGGTTCCATGAGGACCGGGGCCGCCTTCTTCATGGCCTCCTTGAACCCCATGGAGGCCGCGATCTTGAACGCCATCTCCGAGCTGTCCACGTCATGATAGCTGCCGTCGACCAGGGCGATCTTGATGCCGATCACCGGATACCCGCCCAGGACGCCGCTCTGGATGGCCTCCTCCAAGCCCTTCTGCACGGCGGCGACGTACTCCTTCGGGACGACGCCCCCCACGATGCGGTCCTCGAACTCGTAGCCCTTGCCGTCGGGCAGGGGCTCCATCTCGAACACCACGTGGCCGTACTGGCCGCGGCCGCCGGACTGGCGGATGTACTTGCCCTCGGCCGAGGACGAACGCTGGATGGCCTCCCTGTAGGAGACCTGGGGACGGCCGACCTTGACGTCGACCCCAAACTCCCGCTTCAGCCGGTCCACGATGATCTCGAGGTGCAGCTCGCCCATGCCGGAGATGATCGTCTGTCCGCTCTCCTCGTCCGTGCGGACGCGGAAGGTCGGGTCCTCGTCGGCCAGTGCCACCAGCCCCTTGCTGAGCTTGATCTTGTCTCCCTGGGTCGCGGGCTCCACGGCGAGCGAGATGACCGGCTCGGGGAATACCAGGCTCTCCAGGACGATCGGGTGAGCCTCGTCGCAGAGCGTGTCGCCCGTCTTGGTGCCCTTCAGGCTGGGGACGGCGACGATCATGCCCGCCTCCATCACATCGATGTCCTCGCGCTTGTTGGAGTGCATCCGCATGATGCGGCCGATGCGCTCCCTCTGGCCCGAGGTCGCGTTGTAAATAGCGCTCCCCTTCTCCAGCCTGCCGGAGTAGACGCGCAGGAAGATCAGCTTGCCAAGGAAGGGATCCACCGCCACCTTGAAGGCCAGGGCGGCAAAGGGCTCCTTGGGGTCGCTGTGGCGCTCCAGGACCTTCTCGGGATTGCCAGGCTCCGTCCCATGGATGGGCGGCAGGTCGATGGGGCTGGGCAAATAGTTGACCACCGCGTCCAGCACCAGCTCCACGCCCTTGTTCTTGAAGGCCGACCCGCAGAGCACCGGCACGGCCTTGAGGGCGATCGTCGCCTCGCGCAGCACCTTCCGGATCAGCTCGGAACCGACCTCCTGCCCCTCAAGGTAGAGGGTCATCATGTCGTCGCTAAAGTCGGAGAGCGCCTCGATGATGGCGTCCCGCCCCGCCTTGGCGGGCATGGCCAGCTCCGCGGGGATCGTCGTCACGCTGGGGGGCTGCCCCAGCTCGCCGCTGAACATCACGGCCTTCTGCTCGATCAGGTCCACGACCCCGGAAAAATCGTCCTCGGCCCCGATCGGCATCTGAATGGGGATGGCACAGGCCCCGAGACGCTCGCGAATCGCCGAGACCACCGCGTCGAAGTCCGCGCCGATACGGTCCATCTTGTTGACGAACGCCACGCGCGGGACATGATACTTGTCCGCCTGCCGCCAGACCGTCTCGGACTGGGGCTCCACTCCGCCCACGGCACAAAAGACGGAGACCGCCCCGTCGAGCACTCGCATGGAACGTTCCACCTCGACCGTAAAGTCCACGTGACCGGGCGTATCAATAAGATTGATGGTGTGATCCTTCCAGACACAGGTCGTGGCCGCGGACGTGATCGTGATGCCGCGCTCGCGCTCCTGCTCCATCCAGTCCATGGTGGCCGCGCCCTCGTGGACCTCGCCGATCTTGTAGCTGCGCCCCGTATAGTACAGGATGCGCTCGCTGGTCGTCGTCTTCCCCGCGTCGATGTGGGCCGCTATTCCTATGTTTCTGAGCTTTGAAATGTCCAAAAAACGCACCTACCCAAACGCGGCACCCCGAACGCCCGGGCCGGATCCGGTATCCAGGTCTCCGGACTCCGGCGATGCCCCGACATTCGGAATTCAGCCGCCAAAAATAGACGCCTCCGCAGGAGGCGGATTACCAGCGATAGTGAGCGAACGCGCGGTTGGCCTCCGCCATCCTGTGCGTATCCTCACGCTTCTTGATGGAGCTGCCCTCGTTCTTGTAGGCATCCATCAGCTCGCGCATCAGACGCTCCGACATCGGCATCCCCTTCTTGGAGCGGGCATAGGAGATGATCCAGCGGATCGAGAGCAGCTGCCCCCTCTCCGGGGGAACCTCGACGGGAACCTGATAGGTGGCCCCGCCCACCCGGCGCGGACGCACCTCGATCTGGGGCGCCACGTTGCTCATTGCCTTCTCGAACACGTCGAAAGGCTCCGTCCCGAGCTTCTCCGCCGCGTTGTCCAGCGCCGTGTACAGAATCCTCTCGGCGACGCTCTTCTTTCCGCCCTTCATCAGGCTGCTGATGAACTTGGCGACCGCCGGGTTTCCGAACCGGGTATCCGGAACGGTCTCCCGCTTCCTCACATGACCCTTACGAGGCATAACCTTCCCCTCCCTGCTAACTGGCCTTCGGCTTACGCGCGCCGTACTTGGAGCGACTGCGCTTCCGGTTTTCGACTCCGCCGCAGTCGAGCGTGCCGCGGACGATATGATACCGGACGCCGGGAAGGTCCTTGACGCGCCCTCCGCGGACGAGCACCACGGAGTGCTCCTGCAGGTTATGGCCGATGCCCGGGATGTAGGACGTAACCTCAATGCCGTTGGTCAGGCGCACGCGGGCGACCTTACGAAGGGCCGAGTTCGGCTTCTTGGGGGTCACCGTATAAACGCGGGTGCAGACCCCCCTGCGGGCAGGGTTCCCCTGCAGGGCCGGAGAGTCGCTCTTGGTTCGCTTCTCCTCGCGGCCGAAACGCACAAGCTGGTTGATGGTTGGCACAGAATCTCCTCCTCGATATGAATCGCAAAAACATCTATTAGGTCAGCGCTTCAGCAACCCCGCCGCAGCGGCTGATCTGTCTATGGCACAGGCCCGGCCCAAAATCAGTCGGGACTCGACTTGCTCCACCTCGACCCCGGCGGCCCCGGCATCCGCCAGAAGGGACTCCCCCCTCCCGGACTCCGCGTCTAGGGCGACAAAAACCTTGCGCAGCAACCCCTTGGCGAGGGCCCGCCGCACTTCCTTCTCCCCGACAACCCGCTCCGCCGCCGCAAGTTCGCTTAAAGGCACAAGGATACCTCCTGTGTTCGAGACACGCGCGATATCATAACAAAACGAAAAGGCAGATGTCAAGAAAAAACCCCAATTC
>NZ_CALIAA010000162.1 GCF_938040765.1 uncultured Fretibacterium sp. | reverse complement strand
AACAAAAACTGGAGGCTTCGGAAAGGTTGCACCATAGAGAATAGGGCATTCGGAATGGATCTCGGGGAACATTTCTATTGGGGAAAAACCGTAATCGTAGTTGTATCTGTACCGTAATCGTTTGTATCTCCCGAAAGCCCTGTCGGGCCACTGTGCGCGCCACATGCTCTCCTCTTGGGGGTCGGGATCATCGATGTAGAAGGAGGCCCTTTGAAAGTCCAACTCCAACGCAGGTGGCGGTGTCGCCGCCGCTTCCCTTTCACTGGCGCTCGGGAATATCCTTGCGGAAGGGGAGCTCTCCCCGGAGGTGACCGAAACGGCCGGCATGCCGCATGTCCCGAACATTACAGCCAACAACGAAAGAATTATAGGATGCAGAGGTAGGAATCTCCCGCTTTTTTCCTCCCCACGAATTTGCCCTTGACCGTTGTCCATCCCAGTCGGCCTCCCGCATTGAATAAACGACAAGCATCGTAATTCGTCCCCGTCCGCCTTGCTTCCTTCCGCCTCAAAAGGTATTTTAACAGTCGGACTCTCCGTCTCCAAGTTCACGGAGGAACATGCAAAAGGACCGGCCGAGGCAAAACCGGCCGGTCCTTTTGCATCCTCCGCGTTCCGAAGGCTTCGGTTTCGTGTCAGTGTCCCGCCATCTTCGGCAGGGTGTTGGCCCCCTGGGGCATCAGCCAGGTCTTCAGGGAACTGCCGTGTTTGGCGTGGATCTTCTCCAGGGCCTCCTCCACTGTACGGGAGGCGATGACGCCCGTGCCCTCCAGCAGGGCGGGGTCCATTTTGGTCACGAGGTGGAAGTCGAACCTCTCCGCCGTCTCGCCGGTGCAGAACCCGACGTGTTTGGCGATGGTGAATTCGCGGCGCAGCTCCGACTCCCGGGCGTCGTTGTCCGGGAAGTCCAGGAGCATCTTCTGCACCTCCTCGTTTCCGTAGCCCTCCGTGCAGGCGCTGAGGACCAGCATCGCTCCGCCCGGCTTCAAGGCCTCCTGGGCGTTGAAGAACGTCTTGGACGTCTGGTAGAAGTTGATGTCCTTGGGGTAGCCGCAGGCGGAGGCGACGACGAGGTCGGCCTTCTCCGAAATCTCGACGGCGTCGACGCTGTCCACGATGTCCATCCCCTTTTGATAGGCCTGCCTCCAGTCGCCCGCGACGGCCCAGCCGATCTTTCCCGAGGCGTTCATGACGACGTTCAGAAGGAAGCTGGGGTTCAGTTTCCCGACGGCCTCCACCATGTCCAGATGGATGAGGTTGCCGTCGATGCTCCCCGTGCGGCAGACGGGATTCCGCCCCTTACCGGGGAGGGGGTTGAGCGCCAGGGCATGGTTGGCCATGACGGTCTCGTAGGAGGCGATGCCGGGCAGGATCCCCTTCTTTCCGCCGCCCCAGCCGGCCATGAAGTGATAGACGACGCCCCCCGTGACGATCACGTGGTCGCTGTCGGCGGCGCGCTTGTTGAAGCGAACGGGCGTTCCGCGGCTCGTGACGCCGAAGTCCGTCATCGCGTCCGTGCGGCTGTTGTGGTCGTAGACCTTGCAGCGCCGGTAAAGGTCCTCGCCGACGATGGCCTTGTGTTCCTCGGGCGTCTGACTGCGGTGCGTTCCGGTACCCGAGATGAAAAAAATGTCCTCGTCCGGCACCCCGATGGCGTTGAGCTCCTCCACCAGGATGGGCAGGTACAGGCTGGGGTGCTGCCACAGGCGGGTGGTATCGCAGGTGACGATGCAGACCTTCTCCCCGGGCCTGACGATATCCTTGAGCCTCGGGACGCCGATCGGGTTCGCCAGGGCCTCCCGGACAGCCTCCTCCTCCGTAGGCGCGCAGGGGACCTCACGGCTGCGCAGGACCCCCAAGAGATCGGAATCGGGGATCTCCACCTCCACGACTTCCCTGTCGAACTTCATCTGATGCTTTCCCATATCTCTGGCTCCTCTCCATTATGAAAAGTGAAAAAAACAGGGGAGGGGTATCCCGCTGCGGATCCGCCTCCCCTTCGAATTCTGCCTGCCGCCTGACGGCGTTTCGGTTGAAATCAACAAGGATACGCTCCGCGCTGCCCTTCCCCGGAACGGAGGATAAACATCACGTCTATAACGATCTCCGAAAGGACGAAAGAGGACACATGCTTCACGGCGGAACCGCTCCTTTTGGACTTGCCGGATTGAGCTTGTCGGAATAAATCGCACGACTATTCCGATAGGAATTGAGGGGTATGATACCAGCGAGTCCGGGCCTTGTCAAACAGGACGCCCTCAATCGATGTCGTTTCACTCCGACCGTGGGGGCAGGCATCGGATCCGTTGCGACGCTTTCCGGATCGGAGGAATAGTGTGCGGTCGTTCTCCGCGCCTGACCGGGCCCGACTTGCGATAGAATGGAACGGGGACGAGCCCCCGCAATCGACGAGGAGGTGCCGTTGTGAGAATTTCAGCCGCTGGATCGTCGGATCCCCTGAAGACCGCGCGCAGGGAGCTGCCGGCGTGGGGGCGGAGCGTTACGGTTTTTGCCTCGACAACCGTATTGGGGCGATGAATGGGCGGGGGCGGACAAAGCGGTTTCGGCGAAAGAGGTGCGAGGATGAAACTGGAACTGAGACAGCTGGGGGCGAGCACCTGGTACGTTCCCGGCCGGGTTAACGTCGGCTATTACGAGGAGGAGGGGCAGGGATACCTTATCGACTCCGGGTTGGACGACGACCAGGGGCGCAGGCTCCTGAACCTGCTCAAAGCGGAGCGCGGCGTGCCTCTGCGCGCGATCGTCAACACCCATTCGAACGCCGACCATGTGGGGGCCAACGCGTTCATCCAGAAGCGCACGGACTGCGAGGTCTGGGCAACCCGCATCGAGGCGGCGCTGACGGAGTGCACGATGCTGGAGCCCCTGTTCCTGTGGGGGGCGTTTCCATTCCCGCAGATTCGGGGCAAGTTCGTCGAGGCCAGGCCGTCCCGTGCGGGCTTCATCGAGAACGAGGGGCCCATCCGCGACACGCGGCTGGAGGCCGTTCCGCTGCCGGGGCATTTCCTGGACATGATCGGCGTGCGGACGCCGGACGACGTGTTGTTCCTGGCAGACTCGCTTTTCGACCCTGCGGTCCTGCGCCGATATCGATTCATGGTGATGCTGGACGTACGACGCGGCCATGAGACCCTGAACTGGATCGAGAACGAGCGGGCCACGTGGTACGTGCCGTGCCACGCCCCGGCGTCGCAGGACGTCCGTGAGTTGGTAAGGCAGAACCGCGAGGCTCTGACATGGCTCACCGAGGCGGTCTGGACGGCGATCTCCGTCCCCGGGAGTCGGGAGGACGTTCTGGCCCGTATCGGCGGGGATGCCGCACTGGGCCTGGAGATGGATGCCGCTCACCTGCTTCTGAATCTGTGCAGCGTCGGGGCTCACTTGACGGCGCTGGCGGAGGCGGGCCGGGCCGAGCCCTACGTGGAGGGCGGCCGCCTGCTCTGGCGGCGGAGGAAACCCGCCGGATAGAAAATTTGGGGAGCTTCACGGTTCGTGCTCGCGCACTTTTCAGCCTGCAAGCACCTCAACCCGGGCGTGAACCCCCACCGGCTTTTCGCTCCGGCCCCCCACGGACAGCACGGCGCCGGGATCGGGCGATTCGATCAGCAGAAAGTCGCCACGCTTCAACGTATCGCTCCAGGAGCCTCCACCGATCGCTGCCGCCGTGCCGTCCTGCAGACAGTAGAACGCCTCGGCGGCTCCCAAGAGGGGCGTGTCTATCCGCGTCTCCCCGTCCGGGGCGCACAGGGCCGCCACGCTCCCCGTCCAGCCCTCCGCGGTCATCAGATTGAAGTCGACGCATCGTCCGCGGCTCCTCGTCCGCCATGCCCCCTCGAACACATCCTGTTCGAAGGGAGCCAGATGGATCTCCCGGACCCCCTCGTGCGTCAGATGCACGTTCCCCTCCAGGATCATCAGGATGCGGCGAAATCCGGGCAGGGGGGTGAAGTCGGACGCGTCGAGATCCACCCGGGCGCTGCTGATGCGCCACTCGAAGCGGCGCGAGGCGTAGTCCGCGCCCTCCGGTCCGATGGCCAGCTGCGTCGTCGTCCCACCGGCCCAGGTTCCCGTCGGCTGGTCTTCCTTTCGAATCAGGCGTATTCTCACGATGCCCCTCCTTGAAAATCAAAGAGCCTCAGGCGCGTCTCCCGGTCCCGACGGGAGCTCCGCAGTCGGCCGGTCCGCCGCGGAGCATCTCCAGTCCGTGCTCGAGGGCGGGGAGGACGGTCTCCAGGTTTTCGATCGCCGCCTTGGGACTGCCGGGCAGGTTCACGATCAAGGTCCCCCCGCGAATCCCCGCGGCGCCGCGCGAGAGCATCCCCCGCGGCGTCACCTCCAGGCTCGCCGCGCGCATGGCCTCCGGGATCCCCGGGACCATCCGCGTACAGGCCCGCTCGGTCGCCTCGGGCGTCACGTCGCGCGGGGAGAACCCCGTCCCTCCGGTCGTGAGGACGAGCGCGACATCCCGCTCGTCCGCGAGCCGGACGAGCGCCCGCTCGATCTCCCCGGCCTCGTCGGGGACGATCTCCCTGTGCACGACATCGTAACCCCGCTCCTTCAGGAGCGCCTCGATCCTCGGGCCGCTTCCGTCGGCGCGCTCGCCGCGCGACCCCCTGTCGCTCACCGTCACCACCGCAGCCGTAAACATGCCGTTCCTCCTCCCGTCCCTGCAGCCGTCTCTCAAGGACAGCCATTTCTCGAGGGCAGCCGCCCCCCGACAAAGTCAAAAACTACCGCCGAAGCAGAAGGACATCCTCGGGGGCGACCGAGACCGTAATCCTCTCGCCGGCCCTCGGCAGGGGGATCCCGGCCCCCGCCTCCATCCGCAGCGGGGCCGCGTCCGGCCCGCCCTCCTCGGGCTGGAGCAGCAGCGTCGTGCGGTCCAGGTCCTCGAGGACCCGTGCGACGAGGCAGGGGATCCGATTCCCGTCCCCCTCCGCTGTCGGACGGAGGCGGTGCGCGTGAATCCCGGCGAAGGCCGCCTCCTCGCCGACCGGTTCGGCGCAGGCAAGACGGACCCCCCAGTCGGGGACGAAAACTTCGCGCGGCCGGTCGCCTCGCTCCGCCGAGGCGAGGTTCCTGCAGCCGCACAGCCGCGCCGCCCGCAGTGTCCGGGGAGCGCCGAGAAAGTCGGAGACGGAGACGGGGGGGTCGACCTCGCCGGTCTCCATCACGCACACCCGGCTGCAGTTTCGGACCACCTCGGAGCGGTCGTGCGAGACCCACAGGAGCGTCCCCGGAAAGAGCGAAAGCGTGTCGGCGAGCTCCAGCTCCAGCTGCCATTTCAGATAGCTGTCGAGCGCCGAGAAGGGCTCGTCCAGAAGGATCGCCTCGGGTTCCGAGGCCAGGATGCGCGCCAGGGCCACGCGCTGCTGCTGTCCCCCGGAAAGCTGGGAGGGGTACTTGCGCTCGAGCCCCTTCAGGTGAAGCCGCTCGATGTACTCCATCGCGGCGTCGCGGCGTTTTTTCCGCGTCCCTCCCGCCCCTTCGCGAGAAACGCGGACGCCGACGGCGATGTTCTGCAGGGCGGTCATGTTGGGGAAGAGCGCGTATTGCTGGAACAGATAGCCCACCCTGCGCTGCCGGGGGGGCAGGTCGACGCCGGAACGGCTGTCGAACAGCACGCGGCCGTCCAGGACGATGCGCCCCTCGTCCGGGCGCTCTATCCCCGCGACGCACCGCAGGGTCAGGCTTTTGCCGCAGCCGGAGGCTCCCAGAAGGGCCAATGCCTCGTTTCCGGCCTCGAAACGGGCGTTCAGGCGGAAATTTCCATAGTCCTTCTTGACGGACACGGACAGGCTCATCGCGCTCCCCCCTCCGGCCGGGCCGCTATCTCGCCCATGACCGTACCTCCCTGCGCCGCTCCAGAAGGTTCACGGCCATGAGCACCGCGAAGGAGATCCCGATGTTCACCCAGACCCACCGGAGGGCCATGGCGTCGTCGTTCGTCCGCCAGAACTGGTACACGGTCGTGGAGATCGTTGCCGTCCTCCCCGGCGTGTAGCCCGCGATCATGCTGGTGGCCCCGTACTCGCCCAGTGCCCGCGCAAAGGAGAGCACCATCCCGGCAAGGAGCCCCTGCCTGCAGCAGGGCATCCGGATGCGCCAGAAGATGACGGTATCGGAGAGCCCGAGCGTCCGGCCCGCCTGAGCCAGGGTCTCGTCGAAGGACTCGAAGGCGCCGCGTGCGGTGCGGTACATCAGCGGAAAGGCCACGACCGTGGTGGCGAACACGGCCGACCACCAGTTCATGACCAGTCGGAGCGCAAAGTGCTCCAGCGCCCACGCGCCCAGGACCCGGCGCGGACCCAGAAGGCACAGCAGCAGATAGCCGACGACCGTGGGCGGCAGCACCATCGGAAGGGTCAGGACGACGTCCAGGGCTCCCTTGACGAGCCGGGGCAGGCGGGCGATGTAATACGCCGCCGCGATGCCCAGAAAAAAGGAGAGCGCCGTCGAGATCGCGGCGATGCGCAGAGAGTTGTACAGCGGAAACCAGTCCAAGACAATCCTCCCGGAGAGCGGCGACAACGGGCGGGATAGCGTCTCTACCCGCCCGTTTCAAATAAGGGTGCAACGACTCGCCATTCAAATTACGACTCCAAGTCGTCTTGTGGGCAAGGCGAGCAAAGACAACGAAGCATACAGGTGATTTGGAACCGTGATCAGCGGACGACGGTAAATCCGACCGCCTCGAAGACCTTCGCGCACTCCGGCGTCCGCAGGAACTCCAGGAACTTCTTCGCGGCCTCGGGATGCTTGCCGGACTTCATCACCGCGGCGGGGTAGACGACCGGCGTCTTGAGGGTCCCCTCGGGCGCCGGGGCGACGACGGTCAACCCCGCGGAGGCGGCGTCCGTCGCATAGATGACGCCGCAGTCCGCCGCGCCCTCCTGCACCTGCGTGGTGACCTCCTTGACGTTGCTCCCGAAGGTGATCTTCTTCTGCATCCCGTCCCAGAGCCCCATGTTGGTGAAGATCTCGCGCGAATACTGCCCGACGGGGACGTCGTCGTTCCCCAGCGCCACCAGACGCACCGCATCCGTCCCCACGTCCTTGAAGTCCTTCACGCCGGCGGGGTTGCCCTTGGGGACGACCAGCACCACGCGGTTCTCCAGCAGATTGACGCGCGTGCCCTCAAGGACGAAATCCAGCTTCTTATCGTTCTTGTCGGACGCGATGTCCAGCTGGTTCATCTGCTTCTGCGATGCGGAGATGAAGAGGTCGCAGACGGCCCCTTCCTCGATCTGGGTCTTGAGCGTCCCGGACGAGTCGAAGTTGAACGTCAGCTTCACGTCCGGCTCGGCCTTCTTGTAGAGCTCGGCGATCTGCGTGAGGGTCTCCGTCATGGAGGCCGCCCCGAAGACCACCAGCTCCGCCGGCTCCGCGGCCGCGGCACGGCCGACAACAAAAAATACGGACAACAGCAAAAACGCGCATACAGCAAATTCCTTCATTGAAAAACCTCCCTAAAACAACCCTACGGGGCTCCGCCCCGTACCCCGCGAGGGGATGCGTCCCCTCCACCCCATTGCGCTACATCAGTCCGCCCTCGCCCAGGGAGACGATGTGTTCGCGCGTCACCCGAACCCCTGCGGCCACCAAAGGCAGCACGAGGTCGAACGCCGTCGTCTTTGCGTACATCACGCAGCCCGGCAGCCCCATGACCGGCACGCCGTCGCGGAAGTATCCCATCAGCAGCATCGCCCCCGGGAGCACCGGCGCGCCGTAGGACACGATCTCGGCCCCGGAGGCCTTGACGGCTCCGGGCGTGTTGTCGTCCGGGTCCACGCTCATGCCCCCCGTGCAGAGGACGAGGTCGACCCCCTCGTCCCGGGCGGCCCGGATCGCCGCGGCGATGTTCTCCAGCCCGTCGTCCACCACCCGGTGAAACGACCTCGCCATGCCGTGGCGTTTCAGTTTTTCCTCGATCACGGGCGTGAAGGTGTCCCTGATCCTGCCGTGATAGACCTCGCTCCCCGTGGTGACGATCCCCGCGCGCTTCAGCCGGTAGGGCAGGAGCTCCAGCAGCGGCTTGGGCCCGGCGGCCCGGCTTGCCTCCTCCAGCTTGCGCTCCTCGATCACCAGGGGGATCGCGCGCATCCCGGCCAGCCGGGTTCCCGCCGAGACGTGGGTGTCCCCCCGCCTCGTCGCAATCATCATCTCGCCCACGCCGTTGACCGCGCGGAGGCGGGCTGAGTCCACGCGGAACAGCCCGTCGGTCTCCGCCACGAGCTCGATCTTGCCCTCACGAACCTCCGTGGGACGCATATGGTCGTTCCTGCAGAGGGCGCAGAGGCGCTGCGCCGCGTCGTCCTCGTGCAGCATCCCCTCCCCGAGCTCCCAGACGTAGACGTGCTCCTTGCCCATGGAGAGCAAAACGGGGATGTCCTCCTCCCGTATCACATGTCCCTTGCGGAACTGGGCTCCCTTGAACCCGGCCGTCCCCGCCGCCTCGTCTCCCTTGACGATTCGCGTTACGTCGTGGCAGAGCACCTGCCCCACCGCGTCCCGAACCTTAATCCGCTCCATCTTTGTTCCCTGCCTCCGCAGTGCCGCTCAGAATTTCAATGGGGTCTCCCTTACGGACGATCCCCTCGCGGATCACGATGACGAAAATTCCCTCCGTGGGCATGACGCAGTGCCCCGCCGCCCTCTGGATGGCACAGCCGTCGTTGTGGCATCGCTTGCCGATCTGGGTGACCTCCACCTCGGCCTCGCCGATTCGGAGGTGCGTCCCGACGGGAAGCGCCTTCAGATCGATCCCCTCGGTGTTAATGTTCTCCGCGAAGGCCCCGGCCGTCAGGGGCAGGGAGCACGCGGCGCGCATCGTGTCGACGCTCTCCTCCGCCAGCATGCTGATCTGACGGTGCCAGTTCCCCGCGTGGGCGTCGCCCTCAATGCCGTGATCCCGGACCAGGCGTATCAGGGGAACCTCGCTCTTCCTCGTTCCCTTCGCCGTGCTGATGTTTACGCTCGTCACGCTGGGCATGCCGTTCCCTCCTCGATCCAAGGATCCCCGCTGGCCCGATAGTCCCCGCTGCGTCCCCCGGACTTGCTCAACAGGCGGATTTCGCCGATGCGGATGTCCCTCTGTACGGCCTTGCACATGTCGTAGATCGTCAGGGCCGCTACGGACACGCCCGTCAGGGCCTCCATCTCGACCCCGGTGCGCTCACGGCATCGCACCGTGCAGGCGATATCGACGCCGCATCGGTCGCCGTTCCGAAAAGCCCGGAACCGGATGTCCACCCCCGTCAGCATGAGGGGATGGCACATCGGGATCAGGTCTGAGGTCCTCTTCGCGGCCATGATCCCCGCCACCTGGGCCACGGCCAGGACGTCCCCCTTCCCGATCCGCCCCTCCTCGATCCGCCGCAGCGTGTCCTCGTTCAGGTGGACGGTCCCGGCGGCGCACGCGACGCGCTCGGTCTCCGACTTATCTGAGACGTCCACCATCCGCGCCCGTCCCTCGTCGTTGAAGTGCGTTAAATCGGAGTGCGTCGAAGCGTCCTGTATAGGCTTTTCCATGTCTCGATCGCCCCGCCCCTCCCGCTTTCCCTCTTCCATGCCTCTATCAGCCCTTCATATAGGTATCAGCCACGTCAGCCCCCGATCCGGTTCATCGGGCGCACACTCCGGCTGCCCAGTCGCTCCATCTCGTGCTGAAGGGGCTTTTGCAGAATCCCGCCCCGAATGGCCCGGAACAGGGCCTCGCCCCTCAGTCCCTTCAGCGGGATCTCCGCCTCGGAGTGGAGGCACGGCTTCAGCTTTCCGTCCGCCGTGACCCGTATCCGGTTGCACTCCGAACAGAACTTGTGGCTGAGCGGCCGGATCAGCCCCACCGTCCCCGCGTAGCCCGGAATACGATAGCGGGCCGCCACGCCGTCCGTATCCGTGGGTCTCAGGTCCGGACAGGCCTCGAGCACCCGGCTTCCGCCGATGAAACGGGAGCGGTCCCAGTCCGCGCACTCCCCGATGGGCATCAGCTCGATGAAGCGCACCTCGACGGGGCGCTCCCGGGTGAGGGCCACGAAATCGGGGATCTCGTCGTCGTTGACGCCCCCCATCAGCACCACGTTGAACTTGAGACGGCCGAATCCCGCGCGGAGCGCCGCGTCGACGCCCTCCAGCACGTCGGTCAGAGAGCCGCGCCGGGTGAGGGATGCAAAACGCTCCGGCCTCAGCGTGTCGAGGCTGACGTTGAGACGGTCCACCCCGGCCTCTCGGAGAGAACGCGCAAGGCCGCCCAGCAGGGAGCCGTCAGGCAGAGCTCCGCGATGCCGCCGATCTCCGCGATGCCGCGGCAGATGTCCAGAATGCCGTGCCGCACCAGGGGCTCTCCGCCCGTCACGCGCACCTTGCGCACCCCGCACCGGGCCGACTGGGCCGCCACGTCGATACACTCCTCGACTGACAGGACCTCCGAATGCTCCTTCTTGGGCACCCCCGAGTCCGGCATGCAATAGATG
>NZ_CALIAA010000161.1 GCF_938040765.1 uncultured Fretibacterium sp. | reverse complement strand
AAATACCGGCTTTATCAAAAATGGATTGTTACCCTGACGGCCTCCCGGTGCGCTTTTCCACTTTTCCGAGCCCCCTCTTTTTGTTAGTATGGGACGAGTCGGGCGGGAGGACGATCCTGAAGGAGGCGCGATGAGATGACGCGCGATGAGATGACGAAGGAGAGGGTCACCATGCTGGAGATCGGACAGGCGACGCTGCAGGATCGCGAGGGGGTGATGGCGCTGCTCCGGGCCAACCACGCGGACAACCTCGGCGAGGCGGAGAGGCGGGACGGCTTCGTGACGACGAACATGACCCCGGAACAGATGACGGCGCTGATCGTGGAGGAGAACGGGGTGACGGTCGCGCGGGACGGGGCCGGAGTCGCGGCCTTCGCCCTCGCGGCCCCCTGGGGCTTCTGGTCCCAGTGGCCGTTCTTCCGGAACATGATCCGCATCCTCGGGAACTATCGGTTCGGCGGGGTGACGCTGACGGAGGAAAACTCCTACCAGTACGGTCCGGTGTGCGTCGACCGGGACTACAGAGGCCGAGGGGTCTTCGAGAGGGTCTTCGCCGCCTCGCTCCGGACGATGGAGGACCGTTATCCCATCATGGTGACCTTCGTGAACCAGGCCAACCCACGCTCCTACGCGGCGCACAGCCGAAAGGCCGGCATGGCCACGCCGGGGACGTTCGACTACAACGGCAGCCATTATTATCTGATGGCCTGCTCGACGCGAGGGCAACGGGAGGCGCAGGGCATGGACCGACGCGGATAAAGCATGCCGCCGCTCTCCCCGGGCTTGTTATAATCTGAGGTGTCTGATCTTGCGTCCCGCCGTCCATCGAGAGCGGGATGGGGGTCGGGATTTCAAATTGGGGGTGCCGATCATAGCCAGCAAAGATTCGGGGCTTTTCTACATTCTGTCGATCGACGGCGGGGGGATTCGCGGTCTCTTTCCCGCAGCCGTCCTCGGGCACATCGAAACGGAGCTGAAGGTGCCGCTTCGAGAGCGCTTCGACATGTTCGCCGGCACGAGCACGGGGTCCATCATTGCCGCCTCCGTGGCCTGCGGCGCCGATATGGACAGGATCGCAGGGGTCTATCGCAACGACGGCCCCTCCATATTCAGGCGCCGGAGATTTTGGGGGCCAAGGGTCTTCGAGCCCGCCATCCGCAGCCGTTACCACCAACGGAGGCTCCGTGGGGCGCTGGCCCCGCTTCTCGGGGACGTCACGCTGGGCTCCATAGAAGCTCCCCTCGTCCTTCCCGCTACCGATATCAGAAGGGGAGAGGCCTATCTCTTCCGCTCCGGCTACGCCAGGGAGAAAAACGAGGACCTGCAGGTCCCCCTGATCGACGCCGTCGTCGCCTCCTGCTCGGCGCCGACCTATTTCGATCCGACCCACATCGGAAACAACCTGCTTGCGGACGGCGGGCTCTGGGCCAACAGCCCCTCGCTCGCCGCGGTCATAGAGGCCCAGCAGACCCTGGATGTCGCGCTCGAGGATATCCGGGTCCTGTCCCTGGGCACCGGGCACTCCCAAACGGGTTACGGCCTCATGAAACAAAAACGATGGGGATTCATCAACGGCTGGAGGGGAACGGAATTCGTCGACTTTCTGATGTTCCTCCAGACTCGGTCGACGCACAATTATCTCGAGATGCTGCTCGACAAAAAACAGTTCCTCCGCCTCTCCTTCGAGTCCGAGACGCCCCTGAATCTGGACGACTGTTCCATTATGGAGGACCTCGAGACAAAAGCCCGGGAGGTCTTTCGGGAGAGCCGGGAGAAAATCCGACGCTTCCTCGACGGTGGGCTTTAGCGCACTGCAGCAGGGAC
>NZ_CALIAA010000160.1 GCF_938040765.1 uncultured Fretibacterium sp. | reverse complement strand
ATATAATATTTCAGTTTGTTCGTGCTGACAAAAGGTTCGATGGCTTGTGGGGGACGGCTTTGCCGGGAATGGAAGCCTGTATGGGGAAGCCCATGATGATTGCACGGTCTTGCAGCGTCACCTTCAGGGATCACATAGAGTTTTTCGAGGCAATCCATGAGACGGGGAGGCCCGTGAACGTATCGGGGGCGGGCGGCCCGGAGGATGGGCTCGTCTCCCTGTCGGCCCCTTTTGCGGAGATCCTTCTGGAGACCCACAGCCTTTTCCGCGGCGCGAGCCTGAACATCCTCGAGATCTCGCCGAGGGCGGACATCGTCATACCCTACGATTTCGGCGGCGGCGCCCTGGGGATGGACTACCTCGCAGACGGCTCCTACCTCCTGGACGAGAGCAGCGGCAGAATGGTTTCCCCCGGGGACCTCTTCCTGATGCCGCCGTCGGGCTGCAGGGGCAGCATGGTCTTTCGCGGCGGGAGACCGAGCAGGACCATCGCCTTCGGCGGCCCCGGGAGGATATTGTCGGACCTCCTCGGGGAGGACGGCGGCGCGTTGTGGGCGGAGGCGCTCAGAGCGGGCGGCGGATACGGCAGCGGGCCTCGTCTGCTGCGTGCGCCGCAATACGTGGCCGGCTCCTTTCTGCAGATGCTGAATTGCGACTATCCGAATCGGGCCAAGCGCTTGTTCCTCGAGGGCAAGCTGATGGAAATACTGTCGCGGATCATCGCCAGGGGATTGCCGGCCGAGGAAAACGGGGGGAATAGCGGGGACGCGTTCGAGCTGGAGCGGATCAGAATGATTCCGGGAATCCTGATGGAGCGCATAAACAACCCTCCGTCGATCTCCGAACTCGCCCATGAGCTGTCCGTCAACTCCACCACGATGAAGAAGGGCTTCAAAAATATCTTCGGAGAGCCGATTTACACCCATCACAGGAACCTGTGTCTGAGCCTGGCCGCGACGCTGCTGCTCGAGACGGATAAATCCGTCTTGGAAATTGCCTCCGACGTCGGCTATTCCAACAGCGGAAATTTCGGCAGCGCCTTCAAGAGACGCTACGGCGTCTCCCCGATCCGGTACCGGCGGAACGGGCGCGGCGCTTTGCCGCTCCGGGAGCCCTGATTCGCCGGATTGCCGGGCCAAGGGCGAGTCTCGACATCCGCCGCACCCCGCAGAAAATCCCGTCGCCGTCGTTTTTACCCCACCCCATAGAGAGCCCAAATCGACGAGGGAATGCTATGGAAGCGCTGATTAAAA
>NZ_CALIAA010000159.1 GCF_938040765.1 uncultured Fretibacterium sp. | reverse complement strand
TTAATTGAGTAAGGAGCAGTGAGAGGTTTATGTTTCATCGCAGAATGTTTGTATCGACAACTATTTTCGCGACACTTTTCTCCCTGTTGTGCGTGGTATCGGCCGAGGCACATTTTCTCTCCATTGTCCCCGACACAAAAATCCATAAGGTGGCGGTGGGCAGTACGTACGAGGCAAAGTTGTCCTTTACCGAGGCCTTTCTCAACGCTGAAGTGGGCTGGGCGTCAGCGGACATCTTTTCAGCACGCTTTGTATACAAGGACGGGACGGAGACAAATTTTCCGACGTTTGAAAGGCATTTCGTCAGCGTGGACATCAAGTCGGGGGACCAAACGATCACCAAGAGGCGGAACGATTATCTCCTTTCCCAGGCAAAGCTGGAAAAAACGGGCACGGTTATCTTGGAGGCAAGCGGTGACCTCGCTCCCCGAATGGCTTATAAGGGCTACTCGAAACAGATCCTGAACGTTCAGAAGGACGCCTTCTCCATGAAACGCGTAGGGGGCGACGGTGTGCTTGAGATTGTTCCTCTCAGCGAGGTTGCCGATTTCGCCCCTGGCAAGACGGTGGCGTTTAAGGTCCTCGTCAAAGGGCAGCCCCTAAAGAATGTGAAGATTGAATGGGCCGACGAGAAATCTCCGGTAGTCAGACCCAGGAGGCCCGACGGAAAACTGGGAAGCCCCGAAAACACCGAGACAATAGCAATCACCGACGAGAACGGCATTTTCGATTTCACATTGAGGAATGCGGGCTACAACTGTTTTGGATTGATGCCGCCCGGAATTCCCAGCGGACGGTATAATCAAGACGGGAAAGAGATAAAGGAGTGGTTTGCCTCGACCCTGATCATCGATGTGCCGGCATCGGCCGCCGGAAGCTCCTTCGTCACACCCGTGACGCCGACGCTTCCGCCCGCCGTGTCGAAGGACAAAAGGCTGCAATCCGCAGCCACGCAGCCCTTCTCGGACCTGAGCAGGGCCGAAAAGGCGTTCTCCGCTTCGTTTGGATTTACGTCCGGACACCTTGCAGCGAGCTCGTCCGGCGCCGTCACCGTCTCGCAGGCGGTTGCCGAGGCGGCTCGGGCCGCGGCGGAGAAGGCCTATGGAAACCCCTTGCCAAGCGAGGTCAATCCTATGCCTCTCCTGAAGACGAATTTGGATAAGAAGAGCAGCGCAGACATCGCGGTCATGGGGATCGAGCTGACGGGTTCCGTGCTGGTAGGGACATTCCCAACCCCCCCAGCCAACGTCAAGTTGGTCAAGGTGACCGGCCCCAAGACGGGCGTCCTGTTGGGCTATCTCTCCGATCCTACCAAGTTCGGGGACGTGAAGGACGGGGCCTTCACGATCCTGGACGATCATGGCACCGTCGTATCGTCCATCGAGCCCGGCAAAAAATATGTCCTGACCCTCCTGATCAAGGACAATGGAGACTATGATCTGAGCAAGGAGGAAAAGACGATTGTCGACCCCGTGGTGATCCTGACCAGGAAGACGCCGACACCGAACCCCACTCCGAATCCGACGCCGAATCCAGCTCCGAATCCGACGCCGAATCCAAAACCGAATCCGATGCCGAATCCGAATCCGAATCCGATGCCGAATCCAAATCCGAATCCGATGCCGAATCCAAATCCGAATCCATCGGGTTCCTCCAAGGACGGCGGCGGATGCGACGCGGGGTATGGAGGGGTTGCCCTGCTGCTCGCGGCAGCGTTCCTGCAGAGGAGGAAGGCATAGCTTCGTTCATCCGCGGCCGTACCGTTGGACAAACGCAGGGTCCCGCCCAATCGTCACCCCGGTTTGGCCGGGCACTTCAGAAGCGTCAAAAAGAGCTCTCCGTCCGTGACGGAGAGCTCTTTTTGACAACGAAACGGCCGGTTCAGAGGCCCGGCAAGCGGCTCTACTCGTAGTCCAGCGCGGGCTCCCGATTCTCCAGGACGCGCAGCGCCCCATCGGCCAGCGCCTGCATCTCGTCCTCCCCGGGGTAGCGCATGACGCGCGCGATGAAACTAACGCGCGCGGTCACGGCCTCGCAGAGCCGGTCGCTGTAGGCCAGGCCGCCCGTCAGGACAATGGCATCGACCTGCCCCTTGAGCACGGTGGCGCTGCCGCCGATCTCCTTGGCTATCTGGAGGCACAGCGCATCGAACACAAGCCGCGCCTTCTCGTCTCCCGCCGCGACGCGTTTTTCCACCTCGCGCAGGTCGTTCGTCCCCAGGTGGGCCACAAGGCCGCCTCGGCCGCAGATCATCTTCTGGACCTCCGCAAGGGTGTGCCTGCCACTGAAGCAGAAGGAAACCAGCCCCCCCACCGGCAGGCTGCCCGAGCGCTCCGGGGACATCGGTCCCTCGCCGTTCAGGCCGTTGTTGACGTCGATTACGCGCCCACCGCAGTGCGCCCCCACGGAGATGCCGCCCCCCATGTGCGCCACCACCAGGCGGCACTCCGAGACGGGCTTGCCGAGCTCCGCCGCCGCACGCCGCGCCACGGCCTTCTGGTTCAGCGCATGAAATATGGAGATCCTCGGGATCTCGGGAAGCCCGGAGACCCTGGCCTCGTCGGCCAGCTCGTCCACCACGACGGGGTCTACGATAAAGGCCGGCACGTCGCCCGCCGCCGCGGCAAAGCGCACGGCCAGGGCAGCGCCCAAATTGCTGGCGTGGGAACCATAGGCCATGCTCTTCAGGTCCTCGAGCATCCGGGCCCCGACCCTGTAGGTTCCGCCGGGGATCGGCTTCAAAAGCCCTCCGCGCCCTACGACCGCGGCAAAGGAGGAGGGCTCCACGCCCTTGTCCTTCAGTATCTGCGCGATGCGGTCGTATCGAAAGCTCTCCTGATCCGTCACCGAGGCGAACGGCTCCAGCTCGGCGGCATCGTAACGCTGGGTCTCCGTCCAAAGGCACTGCGTTCCCTCGAAAAGCGCGACCTTCGTGCTGGTGGACCCGGGGTTGATGACAAAAATCTTCATCCTCGACCTCTCCTCTCTGGGATGGAGGGCCGGCTTTTGCCTGAGCGCCGGCCCTCCTGTCGTGCATTCTGCCCGGATATCCCTACCCGGCGTGGTGGGCCATCATGACGGCCGCCGCGATGGAGAGCATCTTGGCGCGCGGAGAGTCCGCGCGGCTCGTCAGGATGACCGGCGCCGCCGCGCCGACGATGATCCCCGCCGTCTCGTTCTTGGAGAAGTAGACGATCGCCTTGGCCATCATGTTGCCGGCGTCGATATGGGGAACCAGCAGGATGTCCGCGTGTCCCGCGACGGGGGAATCGATCTTCTTGATCCTCGCGGCCTCCTCGTTGATGGCGTTGTCCAGCGCCAAGGGGCCATCCACGATACAGTTCTTGATCTGTCCGCGCTGATTCATCTGGACCAGCGCGCAGGCGTCCAGAGTGCAGGGCATATCGGGGTTGACCATCTCGACGGCCGCCAGACAGGCCACCTTGGGGCACTCCACGCCCAGGGCGCGGGCGAAGCTGACGGTATTCCTCAGGATGTCGGCCTTCTGCTTCAGGTCGGGATAGGGGTTGAACGCGGCGTCGGAGACGAAGAGGATGCGGTCGAAGCCTTCGACCTGGTGGAAGTAGCAGTGGGAGATGACCTTGCCGCTGCGCAGGCCGACCTCCTTATTCAGCATTCCGCGCAGAAAGTGATCCGTGTGCAGCTGTCCCTTCATGTAGATGTCGGCACGCTTCGAGGAAACCTCGGTCACGGCGACGAGCCCGCACTTGGCCTCGTTCCTCTCATCGATGATCGTGTAGTCCTTCTCCGACGCCCCAGCCTCGGCGATGCAGGCCTTGACCTTCTCCACATTGCCCACGAGGGTCGCCTCGACGAGCCCCGTCCTTCGAGCCTCCTCGATGGCGGAGATCAGCCCCGCATCCTCGGCCATCGCGACGGAAACGCGTTTTTTTCCCTTGCTCGCGCAAAGTTTCCTGGCCTCCTCGATCATCTGGGACAGCGAACGAATCTGGTCCATAATCAAATTTCCTCCCTGTTGTATTGGATTCCGAAAAAGCCTTCCATTGAATAAGCCTTCAATGTGGCTGCTTTAACGGCCGTTTTCGGCCGATACACACCCATTATCGACGCAGGACGCTCGAGGCGTAGTCCCGCGCCGGCTCCTCGCCCCTCAGCACACGCAGGGCCCCCTGCGCCAGAGCCAGGAGCTCGTCCTCCCCAGGATACACCAGGCAGGGCGCGATCCACTGCACCCGCTCCAGGAGGAGGCGGACGAACCCGGCATCGTGGGCGATCCCCCCCGTGAGGATGACGGCATCGACGGGCTCCCCGAGCGAGACGGCCTGGGCCCCGATCTCCTTGGCGATCTGCCAGACCATGGCCCGGCGATAAAATGCGGCCTCATCGTCCCCGGCCCGGATGCGCCGGTCGACCTCCAGCATGTCGTTCGTCCCGATGTAGGCACGAAGCCCGCCGCCGGAGGTCAGCTTCCGCCGGATATCTCCCTCGCTGTACCGACCGCTGAAGCAGAGGCGCGCGAACTCCCCGACCGGAAGCCCGCCGGCCCTGTCCAGGGAGAAGGGCCCCCACTCGTTGGCGCTGTTCACGTCGACGGCGCGTCCCCTCCTGTGGGCGACGACGCTGACGCCGCCCCCCAGGTGGACGACGACGCAGTTGATCTCGTTCCAAGGTTTTTCGAGGTCGCGCGCCGCACGCCGGACCATCGCCTTGACGTTGAGCGCGTGCAGCAGGGAGGGCCTGGGCAGCTCGGGAAGCCCCGTGATCTTCGCCTCCGGCGCCATTTCGTCCACGCACACGGGATCGACGATAAAGGCGGGGATCCCCAGGGGCTCCGCCAGGGAAAAGGCGAGGACCCCTCCGAGGTTCGAGGGATGATCCCACGGCCTGCCCAGCCTGAGGCGGTCCACCAGCACCGGATCGACGCGATACGTTCCCCCGGGCAGGGGGTCGATGATCCCGCCGCGCCCGACGACGGCATCCAGGCGGACCGTCTCGCCGTCGTGCGCCGCGAGGGCCGAACGGACAAGCCCAAGGCGAAAATCGAGCTGCTCCGAGACCGCGCCGAACGGCGCCAGCTCCTCCGCCGCATGGCGAAGGACATCCTGCCACACGCACGCCTCGTCCTCGAAGCGGGCCAGCTTGGTGCTGGTGGAGCCGGGGTTGATCGTCAAAACGGAGAACGCCATCGAGGCACCTTCCTCCCTTCGTCCCCCCACATTTATTCCAGCCACTTCCGGATATGGTCCAGGTAGAGCTTCGAGAGGCGCAGCGTCATCGGGCCCGGCCTGCCGGTTCCGACCGTCCGATCCCCGACCCTCACGACGGGCAGCACCTTCTTGACGCTCCCCGTGATGAAGGCCTCGTCGGCCAGGCTCAGCTCCGACAACGTCGGGCAGCGCTCCTCCACGGATATGCCGGAGCCGCACGCGAGCTCCAGGATCGCCCTGCGCGTGGTCCCCCCCAGGACACGAGACAGCGGAGCCGTGACCAGCACCCCGTCCCGGACAAGGAAGAACGAGCTGTGCCCCGCCTCGGTGATCTCTCCCCCCGGGCAGTAGAGCACCTCGAAGGCGCCCGGAGGGAGGGCATAGGCCGCCCGGTAGTCGACGCTCTTGACCTCGGGATTATCGCGCCCCCCATCCATGGGCTCGAGAACGACGCCCGTCTCGTAGAGCCGGGGAGACGGAAGGGCCAGCCGCTCGAAGACGACAAAAAAACGCGGGGAGACGAACCCCTTTTCCTCATCGAAGACGTCCCCACCGGTGAGGTAGATTTTGACCTGAAGCTCCGCGTCCAGGCGGGCGATTCCCTCCTTCACGACATCCCGCATCTCACCGAGGGAAAGCGTCGGACGAATCCGCAGACGTTCCGCACCGGCCAGGAGACGCTCCAGATGGGGCGTCAGCATCAGAGGCCTCTTCTCGTAGGTCCCGACCGTCTCGAAGACCCCGATGCCCCGCTGGATAATCAGGTCGCTGACGGGCAGAACCGCCTCCGACGGAGGGACGAAACGCCCGTCGATATAACACAGTTCCATGTCGCCAATGCACTCCAATCCGAGTTGATGGGCGGTCGGTCGGAGCGCCCTCCCTTCAATATTGTTACGACAGGGCCTCCCTGTCAAGAGGGAAGCGCTTCGAATTGCCTTTCAATCGAATTTCCGCTCAATCGCCCGCACCGTCCCGGCGGCTTGGCGTCCAGCTTCCGGTGACCCGGAGGTTTTTCCCAAGGGCCGCCTCGATGCCCCTCTCCCCTTCGGGGAGGTCGCCCGCCGCGCAGGCGGCGACGAGGGCGTTGGTCGCGAGGGCCCCTCCCGTCTCCAGCGTCACGGTCTCCGCGCCGATCTTGTCCGCCTTGATCTGGTTCCAGAGCGCGTCCCGGCTGCCGCCCTCCGTCACGATGATCCGGTCCACCGGCGTCCCCGCCGTCCGGCACCTCTCGGCGATCTCGCCGTATTCGGACGCTATGCCCTCCAGCACGGCGCGCCAGAGTGCGAAACGGTCCGTCTCCAGCGTCATGTTCAGGAAGCAGCCCCGCTCCTCCTCGTGCCCCGCGGGTCCCCCCGTCAGCCAGGGCAGGAAGCGGACGCCCCCCGCCCCCGCGGGAACCCGGGCCGCCCCCTCGCTGAGCTCCGCATAGAAGCCGTCCTCACCCGCGCGCCCGCAGACGTTGTCGCGGAACCAGCGCAGGGCCAGACCGCCCGTCCGCACGAAGCCCCAATAGAAATACGTGTCCGCGAGCGTTCCGCTGTTGAAGATCAGTCCGCTCCCCCTGCGGCTGAGCCCCGGCACGATGCCGCCCGTCGAGATGCAGAACATGGAGCAGGTCCCGGCGACGTCCACGGCGTGCCCCGGCGCGAAGACGCCGCACCCCAGCAGCGACTGCATGGTGTCGCCCGCGCCGGCGCAGACCGGGATGCCGGCCCGGAAGCCCGTCCGGGCCGCCGCATCCGCAGAGAGCGCGCCGACGACGTCCCAGGGCCGGACAATCCGGGGCATGAGGCCGCCGTCGATCCCCAGCAGGTCCAGCTGCTCCTGCGACCAGCGCTTGCGCGTCACGTCGTAGCCCAGCCCCCATCCGGACAGCGTCCCCCAGTCCAGAAAGGCATCTTCCGCGCTCAGCCCCGCCAGGTGCATCAGGATGTAAGGGGCGTTGTGGACGAACTTCCGGCCACGGCTCCGGAAGGGCTCGGAGTTCGCCAGGAGCCACCGCGCGTGCAGGGCGGGAAAGAGGCAGAGAGGCTCGGGGTTTCCCGTCTCCCGCCCCCATATCTCGAGGTCGAGGGAGGCCAGCGCCGCAGCGTCCTCACGCGTCCTGGAGTCCAGATAGTTGATGTAGGGCGTTACCGCCCGCCCTGCGTCGTCCACCCCGACGACGCCGCAGATGATGCCGTCCCCCATGATCGCCCGGACGGAAGCGGGGTCCAGCCCCTTCCGCACCATCTGTTCCGTGCAGTCCCTCATGCCGGCCAGGGCCAGGGAAAGATACTCTTCCGCGTCCATCTCCACCCAGCCGGGACGGGGGCAGGAGAGGGTCGTGGGGCGGTCCGACCGGACAAGCACCCGGCCGTCCGCCGTGCAGACCGCAACCTTGACGCTCTGGGTCCCCGCATCGAAACAGAGATAATGGTTCGCCATATTTCGCACCTCGCAGAGGATGAAATTCCTTCATCCTCCATTATAATCCAAGGACGATTCGAGGACGGCGCACGAAAAGGCCGGTCCCATCAGGACCGGCCCAATCATTAGAGACATGGAGCGTTGAGCGTCGTCAGCCTCTTGTCCGCCTATTTCAAGGTCCCCAGCGCCGCATGGGCCGCGGCCACGCGCGCCACGGGCACGCGGAAGGGCGAGCAGCTGACGTAGTTCATGCCGAGGGAGCAGCAGAATGCGATGGAGGAGGGGTTGCCGCCGTGCTCGCCGCAGATGCCCACCGAGAGCTTGGGGGCGACGCCCCGGCCCTTTTCCACCGCTATTCGCATCAGGCCGCCGACGCCGTCCCGGTCCAGCTCGCTGAAGGGATTTTCCTTGAACACGCCCTTCTCGATGTACTGGAACAGGAATTTCCCCTCGGCGTCGTCGCGCGAGTAGCCGAAGGTCGTCTGCGTCAGGTCGTTCGTTCCGAAGCTGAAGAACTGCGCGTACTCGGCCAGCTGGTCGGCCACCATGGCCGCACGCGGCACCTCGATCATCGTCCCGACGAGGTAGGTGAAGTCCGTCCCGGAGGCCTTCATGACCTCGCCTGCGATGCGGTCGGCCATCTCGCGGAAGAACTTCATCTCCGCCCGCGTCCCCACCAGCGGGATCATGACCTCCGGCCTCACCTTGACGCCCGCCCTCGTCAGCTCCGCCACGGCCTCGAAGATAGCGTTGATCTGCATCTCGTAGATCTCGGGGTAGACCATCCCCAGGCGGCAGCCGCGGAACCCCAGCATCGGGTTGGCCTCGTGCAGCTGATATGCCTTGTTCAGCGTTCGGCGCAGCTTCTCGGCCTCCGGAGAGGAGGCGGCGCCCTTCTTCTCCAGCTCGCCCAGCGCCTCCAGCAGGGCCGGCTCCTTGGGAAGAAATTCGTGCAGGGGCGGGTCGAGCAGCCGGACGATAACGGGGAACCCGTCCATCGCCTTGAAGATCCCGACGAAGTCGTCCTTCTGCATCACCTTCAGCTTGTCCAGCGCCGCGATGCGTTCCTCGAGGGACTCGGCCACCACCAGCCGCTGCATCACCGGCAGGCGGTCGGTCGCCATGAACATGTGTTCCGTGCGGCAGAGGCCGATGCCCCTGGCCCCGAACTCGCGGGCGCGCCTCGCATCCTCCGGCGTGTCCGCGTTGGCCCAGACCTCCTGTCCGGCCGCCTCGTCCGCCCAGCCGAGCAGCCTCTTGAAGTCCTCCGAGAAGGTCGCCTCGGTCAGCGGCACCTGCCCCGCGAGCACGCGGCCAGAGGAGCCGTCCACCGTCACGAAGTCCCCCTTCTTCAGGGTCCTGCCGCGGCTCGTGAGGGTTTCGGACTCCAAGTCGATCGCCATCTCCTCGCAGCCGCAGACCGCCGGCTTGCCCATGCCGCGCGCCACGACCGCCGCGTGGCTGGTCATGCCGCCGCGGCTCGTCACGACGGCGGCCGCCGCAAAGAGGCCGTGGATGTCGTCCGGGCAGGTCTCGGGCCGCGCCAGGATGACGGACTTTCCCTGATGCGCCAAATCCTCCGCCTCGTCCGCCGTGAAAACCAGCATCCCGACCCCGGCGCCCGGCGACGCGGGCAGGCCGGCGGCAAGCAGCTCCTGAGGCGCGTTCTTGTCCACCTGGCGGTGCAGCAGCTGCTCCACCTGCTCGGGGGTCACGCGCGTCACCGCCGTCGCGGTGTTGATCAGCCCCTCGTTCACCATGTCCATGGCAATCTTCACCGCCGCCGCCGCCGTCCTCTTGCCCGTGCGGGTCTGGAGCAGGAAGAGCCTGCCGCGCTCGATGGTGAACTCGATGTCCTGCATGTCCTTGTAGGCATTCTCCAGCTGTTTCGTCAGCCGGCAAAGCTCCCTGTAGATATCGGGCATGGCGCTCTCCAGCTGGCTTATGGGCATGGGGGTGCGGATGCCCGCCACGACGTCCTCGCCCTGAGCGTTGATGAGGAACTCGCCGTACAGCTTGTTCTCGCCGTCGGACGGGTTTCGGGTGAAGCAGACGCCCGTTCCGCAGTCGTCGCCCAGGTTGCCGAAGATCATGGATATGACGTTGACTGCCGTCCCCAGTTCGTCGGAAATCCTGTTGATCTTCCGGTAGGTCACGGCGCGCGGGATGTTCCAGCTCCTGAACACGGCCTCGATGGCCCTGCGAAGCTGCTCCCACGGGTCGGTCGGGAAGTCCTTGCCCGTCTCCTCCTTATAGATCTTCCTGTACTCGGCGACCAGCTTCTCCAGCGCCTCAGCCGGGATCTCGAAGTCCTGGGAGACCCCGAGCCCATTCCTGCAGGCCGCGAGCGCGGACTCGAAGCGGTCGGCGTTCACCTCGTCCACGACGTTGCCGAACATCTGGATGAAACGGCGGTAGCTGTCGAAGGCGAAGCGCCGGTTGCCGGATACGGAGGCCAGCCCCTCGACGGTCTCGTCGTTCAGTCCCAGGTTCAATATCGTCTCCATCATCCCCGGCATGGAGATGGGCGCACCGGAGCGCACCGAGACCAGAAGCGGGTTCTTCCCGTCGCCGAAGCCCTTGCCCGTCTCCTTCTCCAGCGCCTTGACGGCCTCTTTGACCCCATCCCAGACCGTATCCATGATCCCGGGGTCCTGCATGTACCTGCGGCAGACCTCCGTCGTGAGGATGAACCCGGGCGGGACGGGGAGCCCGCTCTGCACCATCTGGCAGAGGTTGGCTCCCTTGCCCCCCAGGAGCAGCTTCTGGTCGCCCTTGCCCTCCTTCAAGTTGTAGATGAACTTCTCCGCCATGTCACACCACTCCTTATCCTGAAAGTACGCCCGTCGGGGCCTCGTGATCTCAGACAACGCAAAAGTGGCACCAACTCTCTCTCCCTCGGACTCCAAGGGAGCCGGAGGCGGGCGTCCCTCCAAGGACTGCCGGCCCGCCTCGTTTTCATTTTACCTCGCCGGCGGGCAAATCGAAAGCCGCCCCGCATCGCAGGAGCCACGGGGCGGCTTTCAAAGATCATCGCTTGGGAGAAACAGAGGTATCCCCCGCGCGGGGCAATCCTCACCGGTGGCGCCGATCCCCCGATCGTGGAATGAAGAGGCGGAGGCCCGGCCTCACTTGAAGTCGGTCTTCAGGCGGACGATGGACCAGGTGTCCTTTCCCTTCCACTTGTAGGGCCTCGCGACGGCCCGGAAGGTCGCGGGGCGGTCCTTTTTGTCCTCCGTATTGTAGAGTTCTCCGCTCATGTCGATCTCGTTGCCATTCCTGGACGCGCTCGTCACCTCGGCGTAGTACACGGCCTCCCCGTCCGCCCCATCGAAGTGATAGAGCTTTCCGTCAAAGTGGTACGACGGTTCGGAATCCGTTACGCTCCGGTTTTCCACGTCCAGGCCGAAGTACTTCTTCACGGACTCCTTGACGAATTTCCCGTCGAGGGTCAAGCTTCCATGCTTGCAGTTCTTCTCCGTACACTTTTTGATGCGGGTCTTGAAATTATTGATGTAATTGTGCCTGATACCAAAGCGGATCAGATCCGGGGCGGCGTCGGGCCCCCCCAGCCAGAGCATCCCGTCGCTCTCGCGCTCCACGTCGAAATCGTAAAGCCCCTGCTCCGTAAAGTTGCTGACGAAAACACTCATCCGCTTCATCTCG
>NZ_CALIAA010000158.1 GCF_938040765.1 uncultured Fretibacterium sp. | reverse complement strand
TTCGTCCTTGCGGCGAGGTCCCCATAAAAGGCGCTTCCCCTCTCCTCCAGTCGTATCAGGGTGTCCAGAAGGTCGGATACGCGAAAAGGCTCTCCCATCTCAGTCATCTCCCCTTGGCTTTTCGGGTGCACGCGAGGCGTGAACTCCAAGCGTATTATACCGAAGCGCTCCTCTCCCAAAAGGGGAGCGGCGGCCCTCCGGGAGGAGTGTGCGGTCCGGAGTGCGGCGGAGGGGCGAAGCCCGTTTGACATTTCCGTCTTTTGCCGTATAGTGATCGGGCAGACAACACAGCCTCGGAAGGTGTTCGGGAAGTCGATACAACATGCTCGCTTCCCGATAAAACCGCCGCAATCTGCGGACTTGGATGGGGGAGTTGTCTGTCGCTTTTCGAGGAATGGTGGTATATTAAACAGGATTGGATTCAATCTCAGAGAGGGATTTGTCGCTGAAGAAACGGGGTATTCAAATGCAGGAAGTCAAGAAAGTCATCACGGAGGTCGGCACGAACGAGTGGCAGGTCGTGGTTTTCTTCCTGGGGGGACAATCATTTGCAATCAACGTCGATAAAACCAGGGAGATTCTGCGTTGGCCGGGATGCCGGGTCATCCCCGATTCCCCCAGGTCCCTGATCGGGATTACCTCCGTCAGGGGCGAGGTCCTTCCTATGGTTGACCTGCGCGTTTTTCTGGACATCGAACCCTCGGTGGACCTCGACCAGAGCAAGGTGATCATTGCCGAGTTCAACGAGGTCAAGCTGGGCTTTGTGGTCGACGCCGTGGAGCGGATCTACCGCATCAACTCGGAGGACCTGGACTCGAGCCTGACGGGCAAGTACCTTGGGGAATGGATACTCTACGTCATCAAGCGCGACAGTCGGAACGTCCTGCTGCTGGATTACGAGGCCATCGTGCAGACAATCAGCCCGCAGCTCTCCATGCAGAGCAGGTGGGACCCCTCTCGTGCCGCCGCCCTGATGGAAGGGGTAACGGACCCGGCCGCGATCCGCATCGTCGTGGCGGAGGATTCGCCCCTCATCCGCAAGCAGATCAAGGATTCCCTCGCGATGGGGGGATTTACGAATCTCCTGCTCTGCTCGGACGGCAGGGAGGCCTACGATGCGATCATGAAGGAGGGGGCGCATTTCGACGTACTGGTGACCGACGTCGAGATGCCCCGCTTGGACGGGCTTGCCCTGACTCGCCGCATCAAGGAGAATCCGGCGACGAAGGATCTGCCGATCATCGTCTTCTCCTCCATCATGGCGGAGGACATCAAGGTCAAGGCCGCCAGCGTCGGGGCGCGCTATCAGATCACCAAGCCGGAGATATCCCAGCTGGTGGAGTATGTGGCCCGGATCGTCCGGGAAGGGCAGGAGGCGGCTCAGGCTTCCGGCGTCGCCTAGCGGAGGGGCCTCGAGGTTGGACCGGAAGGATACCCTCCGGCTCGACGGAGAGAAACGCCGGAAACAGTGTTTCTGCGCGCTTTTCCCTTCTCGCGGCGGGGGATATGCTGCCGTCGGTTCGATTTGTCCCTTCGTTGGCTCGGGCTCCCGAAGGCTCGGGGTGAATTGGAGGCCTGAGATAAAATAGGAGGATGCTTTGCTTCCTTACTGGAATTCGGACCTGGACCTCGAGATCGCGTCCTGGTTCCCCTTCGGGGTGGATTATCGGCCGATCTCCATGAATTGCCTCCTCAACCCCAGGTTGAGGAGGGTGGCGGCGTCCTGCCTCGAACGGGGTAGCGAGTTCTTCTTCATGTCCTCGCTTGGGACGGGGTCCATCGGAAGCCTGATGCGCGACAATTTTTACAGGGCCGAGCCCCAAGGGGCCTTCAGCCTGGGGTTCATGATGATTTTGGGCTACTCCCCGCGTATGGAGCGCCTCATCGGCGCCGGCTTCGGCGGTTCGGAGGACCTTTCCGCCGGGGTTGCCTTCTGCTCCCTCTGGAACAGGGGCGTGCTGATGGAGAACATCAAGGTGATCGTCCTGGTGAGCGAGGGGATTTTTTTCGACGAGGAGAAGTTTCTGACGGACTTCGAGGGAATACTCGCCGGTCAGGACGGGGACCCGGGCCTTGCCTTCTTTGCGGAACAGTTTGGATATCGGCGTTTCTGTATGGCTTACGAGACGGACGATCCGCTTCAGCTTCGGATCAGCAGGTTGCTTTACGAGATGGAATTTGCCGAGACCCGGCAGATGGTCGGCCCATCCCCCGAGGTCTCTTTTCCTCCGTTTTTTGGCCTTGTCCCGGCAGAATAACAGGCGTTCCGATCCACCTGAGGAACTGGAAATACGGCGGAATGAAAATGGAGGTCATGTGCGGTGCAGGAAGAAAACAAGCGCGATGTCAGGATCGGATCGGCAAAGAGCGATTCTCCCGAATACCTGGGAAAGGTGAGGACCCTTGTTCATGAGGGGCAGGGACGTGGCTTTGTCACGCATCGCGATATCGAGCGGCATATTCCGGTGGAGGTTTGGGACCCGGATACGCTGGACAACATCCTGAGCAACCTTCAGGAGCTGGGAATTGAGGTCGTCGAGGAGGAAAGTCGGGGTAAGGTTCAGGCCTCCGTCGGAGTTGGGGAGGAGCTGCTCCCGTCCCTGGACGGGGATTTCGGCAAGCTGGACGATATCCCTCTGACGGATCCGGTGCGCATGTATCTGCGCGAGATCGGAAAAGTCCCCCTTCTGCGGGCGGAGGAGGAGGTCGACCTGGCCCAGCGCATGGAGGAGGGGGACGTCAAGGCGAAGCAGAAGCTCGTCGACGCGAACCTCCGCCTGGTGGTCAGCATCGCGAAGAAGTACATCGGGCGCGGAATGCTCTTTCTGGACCTGATCCAGGAGGGGAACCTCGGTTTGATCCGGGCCGTGGAGAAATTCGATTATCGCCGGGGATTCAAGTTCAGTACCTACGCGACCTGGTGGATTCGTCAGGCGATTACCCGCGCCATTGCGGATCAGGCTCGG
>NZ_CALIAA010000157.1 GCF_938040765.1 uncultured Fretibacterium sp. | reverse complement strand
GACAAAAATGAAAAGCCTCCTCTCGTTCCGCAGCCCTTCCCGGGGACCGGGGATCCGCTCCCCATGCGAAAAACGTACGGACCGTGCACAGGGGGCCGGGATCCTCCTCCCCGGCGGGTCCGCCCTGCAAATTTTCATTCCGCAGGTCTTTTCCGCAAACTTTCACGGATTTTCCCTCATACTCTCGCCATTTCCCGTAGGCTAATGATAAAATGGTAACCGGCTCCCGTAAGCTCAACTCATTTTCACTCCCTGCCCCTTCGGGGAGCTCGTTTGGGGATCACTCGGATAGGCAGGGTGCAACCGTTCCAAAGCGGTGGAAAAGGTGGAATTGTCGGGAAAGCGAAGTATCCGAACTTGTGAGGAGGGATTTTGCTTGATCAAGAAAACACCTTTGAACGACGTGCATCACAAGCTGGAGGGGCAGCTGACCGATTTCGGCGGCTGGGAGATGCCCCTGTGGTACAAGGCGGGGGCAGTGAAGGAACACCTTTTTGTCGTTGAAAAGTGCGGCATCTTCGACATCTGCCACATGTGCCTGGTCCGGGTGACGGGCAAGGACGCCTTCGGGCTCCTTCAGCTCTGCCTGACCCGCAACATCGAGAAGCTGGCCAAGGGGGCCTGCGGCTACACGATGATCCTCGACGAGAAGGCCCATGTCGTGGACGACTGCATCGTCTACAACATGAACGACAACCGGGAGGACTACCTGCTGGTCGTCAACTCGAACCGGGCCTCCATCGTGGCCGACCACCTGAAGAAGCACATGGGCTCCTTCAAGGCGGACGTCAAGAACGAGGACGGCGTGTTCGGCAAGATCGACCTCCAGGGGCCGAAGTCCGCGGAGATCCTGCGCAAGGTCCTCGAGAAGGGCTCCATCGACGGACTCAAGTACTTCCATTTCCTGGGCGACTACGACGCCGCAAAGAACAAGGACGTGCGCCTGAAGGGGGATATCCCCGTGCTGCTCTCCCGCACCGGCTACACCGGGGAGCTCGGCTTCGAGATCCTCTGCCCGATCGGCAAAACCGTCGACGTGTGGAACGCGCTCGTCGCGGCGGGCGGGGACGACATCCTCCCCTGCGGTCTGGCCTCCCGCGACTCCCTGCGGATGGGTGCGATCCTTCCGCTCTCCCAGCAGGACATCGGCCCGTGGCCCTTCGTCCACACCCCCTGGGACTTCGCCCTGCCTCGCGACAAGGAGGGCAAGCTGACCAAGTCCTTCCTCGGCTCGACCGTGTACGACAATCCCCCCGAGAGCTATACCCTGCCCTACTGCGGCTTCGACCCGCGCAAGGTGGACGCCCACCATGGCGCCAGGGTGCTGCTCGACGGGAAGGACATTGGGGTCGTCACCACCTGCTGCGTGGAGGTGGCGTGCAGCCGGGTGAACGGCAAGATCGTCAGCACCTCGAGTCCCGACAAGCCGGCGGACTTCAAGCCGAAGGGCCTCGTCGCGGGCTACGTCCGGGTGGACCGCAAGCTCGAGCCCGGTACGAAGATCACCCTGAAGGACGACCGCCGTTCCATCGAGGTGGAGGTCGTCGCCGACATCCGTCCGGGCCGCACGGCCCGCGTCGCCATCTGATCCCGAGCGGAGGAAATCTCGGGGCGACCGGCGGAGGGAAATGCGCGTGTTCCGGCAACAACAGGCTCCGTTCGTGAATACATTATAAGGAGGAATACCCTGTGAAAGCGTTTGACGAGCTGAATTTCAAAGCGGATGTTTCCTACACGAAGACCCACGAGTGGGCGAAGAAGAACGGCAACGTCGTTGTCGTGGGCGTGGACGACTACGCTCAGGGCGCCCTGGGCGACATCGTCTACGTCGAGCTCCCCGACGTGGGCGCGTCCACCAAGGCCGGCGCGGCCTTCGGTTCCCTGGAGTCCACCAAAGCGGTCAGCGACCTCAACGCTCCCGTCTCCGGCAAGGTCGTCAAGGTCAACGAGGCCCTTGCGGACTCCCCGGACCTGGTGAACACGGATCCCTACGGGGCGGCATGGATGGTTGAGATCGAGGTGTCCGACAGCAAGGACTTCGATGCCCTGATGAAGGTCGACGCCTACAAAGATTACGTCAAGACACTCGATCATTGACGAAAGGGGGGCGTATCCCATGAGATACCTGTCTCACACCCCGGAAGATCTCCGGGCGATGCTGGATACGATCGGGGTCAAAAAAGTCGAGGATCTCTTCTCGACCATTCCGGCTGAAGTACGTATGGACGGCCCCATCGACATCAAGCCCCGCACCGAGTGGGAGCTGACGGCCGAGCTCGGTGCCATGGCCGAGGCCAACTGCGACAGCGTGGCGTTCCTCGGCGCCGGATGCTATCCCCACCACATCCCGGCCCATATACCCTACCTCTCGAGCCGCTCCGAGTTCCTGACATCCTACACCCCCTATCAGCCGGAGGTCAGCCAGGGGACGCTTCAGGCCATCTTCGAGTTCCAGACGATGACGGCCAACCTGCTGGGCATGGAGGTCGCCAACGCCTCCATGTACGACGGCGCAAACGCCCTGGCCGAGGCCGCTATCATGGCCATCCACGTCAAGAGGAAACCGAAGGTGGCCTACTCCCGCCTGAACCACCCCCATTACATCCAGGCGATGAAGACCTACTTCCGGCCCGCGGGCTTCGAGGCCGTCGAGGTTCCCGTTCTCCCGAACGGCCGTACCGACTTCAGCAAAATCCCCGACGACGTCTCGGCCCTGGTCGTGCAGTCCCCCAACTTTGCCGGAGTGATCGAGGACCTCGAGGCCGCGGCCAAGGCGGCTCACGACAAGGGGATCCTGCTGATCGCCTCCTTCTCCGAGGCCATGGCCTGGGGGCTGCTCAAGAACCCCGGCAGCTGCGGTGCCGACATCGTCTGCGGCGAGGGCAGCAGCTTCGGCATCTCCCTGAACGCCGGCGGGCCCGGCGTGGGCATGCTGGCCTGCTCCATGAAGAACGTGCGTTCCGTCCCGGGACGCCTGGTGGGGGAGACCACGGACAAGAACGGCAACCGCTGCTTCGTCCTGACCCTCGCGGCCCGCGAGCAGCACATCCGCCGCGAGAAGGCCACGTCGAACATCTGCACCAACTCCGGCCACAACGCCCTGACGGCGGCGATGTACATGGCCTCCGCCGGGAGCGAGGGACTCCACGCCATCGCGAAGCTGAACCACGACAAGGCCGCCTACCTCAAGGCGGGGCTCGAGAAGGCGGGCTTCAAGCCGCTCTTCGACTCGCCGTTCTTCAACGAGTTCGCCATGAAGGCCCCGGCCGGCTTCGAGAAACGCTACGATGAGCTGGCGAAGAAGGGCTTCGTCGCGGGGCTCGACCTGGGCAAGTACTATCCGGAGTACAAGGGGGCGTGGCTCTTCTGCGCGACGGAAGTCCACACCCGCGAGGAAATCGACGCATTCCTGAAGGAGGTGGCCTGATTATGGGCGGCTATCCCGGAACCAAAGGCCTGGCCTTTAAAGAAGCGCTTCTGTGGGAGCGAGCGAGCAAGGGTCGCGTGGGGATCAGCATTCCTTCCCAGGATGTCCCGGAGAGCAAGCTGGACGCCTCCCTGACGGGACCGGCCCCGAAACTGCCGGAGCTGTCCGAGGTCGACGTCATCCGTCACTATACGCGCCTCTCCACGTGGAACTTCGGGGTCGACACGGGGATGTACCCGTTGGGCTCCTGCACCATGAAGTACAACCCCAAGATCAACGAGCGCATGGCCTCTCTGCCCGGCTTCGCGAACGTCCATCCCCTCATGCCGGAGGCCTGCTTCCAGGGCGCCCTCAAGCTCATGTACGAGCTTGAGCAGGACCTGATCAAGCTCACCGGAATGAAGGCCGCGTCGCTCCAGCCCTCGGCGGGCGCTCAGGGCGAGCTGACGGGGATGCTGATGATCCACGCCTACCACGCACACAAGGGCAAGCAGCGCAAAAAGGTGATCATGCCCAGCACGGCGCACGGCACGAACCCGGCGTCCGCGGCGATCTGCGGCTACACGCCCGTCCCGGTCGAGCTGAACAAGGACGGGATCGTCACCCCCGAGTCCATCCGCGAGATCATGGACGAGGACACGGCCGGCATCATGCTGACCAACCCCAACACCCTGGGCATCTTCGAGCGCCACGTGGCCGAGATCTCCAAGATCATCCACGAGAAGGGCGGGCTGGTCTACGGCGACGGCGCCAACATGAACGCCCTGATGGGCTACGTGGACGTGAAGAAGATGGGCGTTGACGTGCTGCACCTGAACGTCCACAAGACGCTGTCCACGCCCCACGGCGGTGGCGGGCCCGGCGCCGGCCCCGTCGTGGTGGGCGAGGCCCTGGAGCCCTTCCTGCCCGTGCCCCGCGTCCGCAAGGACGGTGACCGCTACTACCTGGATTTCAACATCCC
>NZ_CALIAA010000156.1 GCF_938040765.1 uncultured Fretibacterium sp. | reverse complement strand
CAGCGACCGTATCGCCGTTATGCGTCCGCGGCCTGGCAGGGTCGAGGCGATCGTGGATGTGGAAATATCGCGTCCGCGAGACAGGGAGTCAGGCGCTTTTACGGCGCTCCGGCACGATATCCTTCATTTTTTCGATTTCGAGGAGGCAGTGAAGAATGGATAAGCGCAGTACAGGATTGATACTCGGTCTTCTGACCCTGCTCACGGTCCTTTCGGCTTTCCCCTTGAGGAATGTTTCTCTCGACGCTTGGGTGAGGGCCGCCTTTGCGGTCCCCGCTGCCTCGGATGAAAAAAATTCAGGGGCCCCGCAGGATGATTACGTGATGAAGCTGGGGCTGGCGGGCGGATTGTGCGAGGCGGCCACCCATATCGCCATCGTCAACGGCTATTTCAAGGAGGAGGGCGTCAATTACGAGGTCGTCAATTTCCTGAGCACGGCCGACCTTCCCGCCATGCTGGCCTCGGGACAGCTCGACGCCAACCAGATGATGCTGGCAAGCCTTGGGGTCCTGCTGAACAGCGGGTTCGACATACGGGTCGCCCTGGGACTGCACAAGGGTTGTCTCGTCATCGTCGTCCCCGCCGATTCGAAGATAGAATCGGTCAAGGACCTCAAGGGGAAGCGTATCGGCGTTCCCGGCCTGGGCAGCACGCCTATGGTCATCTCCCAGCGGGCGCTGGCCCGCGCGGGCATCGACGCTTCGGTCGAGTCCGGGAATGTGGAATTTCTCGCCTTCAATGCGGGCGACCTCGGCGTTGCCCTTAAAAACGGGAGCGTCGACGCCGTCGCCCTGATCGAGCCGGCGGCCTCCCTTTTGGTGGAGAGCGGTTACGCCAAGGTCATTTTCGATCTCGGAAGCGATCCGGACTACAAGGAAGAGAACTGCTGCGTGGCGACGATGACCCCGAAATTCCTGGAGGAACACCCCGACCTTGCCGCCCGCTACGTCCGGGCCCTGCAGAAGGCCTGCGAGTTCGTCCGAAAACACCCGGAGGAAACGGCCCGTCTTCAGCAGGAGCACAACATGTGCAACCTGGGAAACCTGGAGATCAACGCCCGTCTGTTGAAGAGCTACAACTACAAAGGATCCATCAGCGAGGGACGGGAGGCCTTTCGCACCAATCTGAGGGACTTGCAGCACCTCGGTTTGCTGGGCAATCAATATGACGTGGATAAGATCGTCGAGAAGCTCTACATCGAACTTCCCGGGGTTGAGAACGAGATCGATCTGGATATTTGACGTGCGGCGCCCGAGTTTGCCGAGACGAAGGGCGCTGAGTTTTTCCGGAGACGGGCGGCAGGGACCGCCGACACATTCGAGGGGGGAGAACCATGCTTTCACTGCCGAAGAACTTCGAGACTTACGATGAGAAGAGGAGAAACGCCTTTCTGGCGCTTTACGAGGTAAAGAAGAGGGGGAAGAAGGTCGTGGGAACCTTCTGTTCCTATACCCCGACCGAGCTGATCCACGCTGCGGGGGCCATCCCCGTAGGGCTCTGCGGCAACAGCGAACAGGGGATCCTGGAGGCCGAGACGAGGCTGCCCAAGACCCTGTGCCCCTTGATCAAGTCCAGCTACGGGCTGGCCATGACCGACCAGTGCCCGTTCTTCTACTTCTCCGACGGGGTGCTTGCCGAGACGACCTGCGACGGCAAGAAGAAGATGTACGAGCTCCTGGGCGAAATCAAGCCGGTCCACGTCATGAAGCTGCCCCAGGGCAGGGATCACGCCCTTGCTCTGGAGTCCTGGAGGGAGGAGGTTCGCCTGGCCGCGAGGTTCCTGGAGGACCTCTTCGGCGTCGAGATCACCGAGGACAAGCTCCACGACGCCATCGTCTACCGAAATCGCGTGAGGAAAGCGCTCATAGAGCTTTACGAGGTCACCAAGGCCAAGCCCTCCCCCGTCTCGGGATACGAGCTGACGACGGTCTCCGAGTCCGCCGACTTCCACTTCACGGACGACAGCCTGATAGAGAAGCTCGAGGAAAAGGCGAGGGAGTTCCGGAATCGCGTCCGCGAGACGTCCCGAAGCCGCCCGAGGGTTCTTCTTACGGGCTGTCCCAACACGGGGCTGCGCGAGAAGCTGATCCGCAGGATGGAGGACATGGGGGCCGATTACGTGTGCTCCGACCATTGCGCCGGGCCCAGGACGCTTCGGTTTATGGTCGACGAGAACAAGGACCCCTACGAGGCCCTGGCCGAACGGTACCTGAAGATCAACTGCTCCGTCATGACGCCCAACAAAGGACGCTTCGACGACCTGAAGCACCTGGTCTCGGACTACAGGGTCGACGGGGTCGTCGAGGTGGTTCTGCAGGGCTGCCACACCTTCGCCGTGGAGGCCTGGCACACGAAGACGACGATCTACGAGGAGCTGGGGCTTCCCTACCTTCGCGTCGATACCGATTTCTCCCAGTCGGACCGGGGGCAGATCGAGACCCGCCTGGGCGCCTTCATCGAGATGATGTCGTGAGGGGGGCCGGATAAGGAAGACGTGACAGCGGTTTTCCAACGAAATTTGTCTATTGCATTTTGCTTGAAAATCTGGCGGAACTCGTCAAGTGCGAGGAATGACGAAAAAACGGGGGCGGTTGTGGGCCCGCCCTCGTTTTTTGGCTTATACTGTTTTGCTCAACGCTTTGTCGAGCGCGTCCGTGAGAAGCTGGGAGAAATTGATCCCGGCCTTTTCTCCGCGCCAGGCAAGACCGGCAGGGATAGTTAGATTCTTGCGGACGGTTTTTTCTCGCATGGGGACCATCCATGCGTCGACGAGCACGACGGCCTCGTTGGGATCTGTATGGATGCTGCGGAGGTCGGAGGGCTCGGGGATGGATTCGCCCTCATCCTCCATGAGCGACAGAAACCCGGCAAGAACATCCTGCGCCATATACATCGCTTCTTTCTGATCGTCCCCGCAGCTCAGGCACCCCGGGAGGTCGGGAAACGATATGGAGATTCCATCGTCGGCGTAGTTGAAGATCGCGGGGAATATGTAGTGGTCCGGTTTTTTTGTGCGCATCGTTATGTCCTTTCCAGTAGGCAGGAATTAAAGGATTCCCGCCTGCTTGAGTATGCTTCGGTAGGTTCCGATGGGGAGGTCCTTTTGGGGGTGAGGAACCGAAACATTGCCGGGCCTCCTAGGGTGCTCGAAAGTAGTGATGGCTGCCTCTCGCACTGACGTAGTACCAACCTGCCGCCGTA
>NZ_CALIAA010000155.1 GCF_938040765.1 uncultured Fretibacterium sp. | reverse complement strand
TCCCACACAGATCAGCACGACGCCGCAAAGGAAGTTCAAAACGCGCAGGGCCTTCTGTCCCCGCTCGCTCTGGAGCCAGACGGAGGCGAGCTGAGCGAAGGTCCCGGATACGATCAGAACGGCACTGTAGCCCAACGCGTAGGCGAGGATCAGGCCGAAGGAGAACAGGAACCCGCGCGAGGCCTGAGCCGCAGCCAACGAGAGCACCGGGGTGATGTAGGCAATGCTGCACGGGCCGATGGCGAGCCCCGACACGACGCCCAGGACCAGAGCCCCCCAAAGCCCGCGCCGCTCCGTGGAGCCGCTGCCCCCGAACGAGAAGAACCTGAAATGCACGAGCCCCGTCAGATGGATGCCCATGAGGATGAACACCGCGGCGACGAAGAGCGTCAAAAATCGCTCGTTGCCGCCCAAGAGCAGACCGAAGCTGGAGGTGACGAACCCCACCAGCATGAGGTTCAGCACGATCCCGCTGCAGAAGGCGCAGGATACCTTGAACGCCTCCCAGCGGCTGGGGCTGTCCGTGTTCTCGATGTAGCCGACAACCAGGGGAATGGCCGCGATGCCGCAGGGGCTGAGGAGGACGCTTGCGATCCCCCAGAGAAAGGCCCCCGCCCATTGCAGGGGCCCACTCGAGGTCATCGCGGAGAAGATGGCGTCAAGCATTACTCTATGGCGACCCCCGCTTTTTTGAAGATCTCCAGGACCTCGTCGAGGCTGCGGTAGCCGACCTCCTGCTGAACGACCTTGCCCTCGGCGTCCATGAAGAGAAGGGTGGGGACGTAGCGCACTTTGTACTCACGGGCCATCTCCGGATGCTCCTCCACGTTCACCTTCTCCGCCGTCAGCTTGCCCGCGTACTTGTCGTTGATCTCGTCCAACACCTTGGCCATCTGCAGACAAGCGGGACAGGTCGGGGTGGACAGGGACCTCAGGGTCGGCAGCTTCTTCTCCCCGGCAAGGGCGGGCGAAAGGGCAAGGGCCACCAGAACGAGTGACAGAACGAACATCTTCATTACAGAACACTTCCTCTCAATAATAAGAATTGAAATTCCTAAATGCCGCGACGTGTCTATCCTACAGGACTTTCACTCCCTTGACAAGCTGGCGTTCCTGCGGATTTTCGCATACGGAATACGTGCGTGAGAGGAGTGCGATGCGGGACAAAAAGCGACCGGTCCCCGCAGAGCTTCGGCCCTGTGGAAACCGGTCGTCCGCCCAGACGATGGATGCGGGAGAGCCGGGATATCGGGATCGGGCTTAACCCCGGTTCTCCCGGTCGTAAGGCTTCCCCAGTGCCGCAGGCTCGACGCGCCTGCGGTTCGGGGACAAGGCCAGCACCAGGATGACCAGAACATAGGGCACGATCAGGGCCAGTTCGTAGGGGAACTTGATGCCGTAGAACTGGATCAGGCGCTGCGCCGCCGCGGCGATGCTGAACAGCACCGCTCCGCCCGCCACGCCCCAGGGCGACCAGCGCCCGAAGTAGACGAGCGCCACGGCGATGAATCCACGGCCCGCCGTGATGTTGTCGGCGAACATCCTGGCCGAGCAGACGGACAGGTACGCGCCGGCCAGCCCCGCGAAGGCCCCGGCCAGGATCACGCACTGGTAGCGGACGCGGGAGACATCGATCCCCAGCGTGTCCGCCGCGCGGGGCGTGGTGCCCACGGCGCGGACCTTCAACCCCCAGGACGTTCGGAAGAGCAGGTAGCTCGACAGGGGGATCAGCGCGAACGCGACGTAGTCCATGGGGCTGAGGGTCGCCAGGACCGACCCGACCCAGGGAACGCTCCGCAGGAGGTCCAGCCTCAGAGCGGGGATTCCGGTGACCGGTGTGGGGCCGCCGACGTAGACGCGGAAGAGCGTCCCGGAGATCCCCCAGCCCAGCATGTAGAGGCCGATCCCCGCGATGCCCTGACGGGCCTTGAAGGTGATGCAGACCAAACCTAGAAGGAGCCCGAGGAGGGCTCCGACGGCAAGGGCCGCCGCGAGGCCGAGCCAGGGCATATGAAACTTCAGGTCGATGAAGAACGCCGCGAAGGCCCCCATCATCATGATGCCCTCGGCGCCGAGGTTGAACAGGCCGGCCCTCTGGTCGAACATCTCCCCCAGGGCTACCAGAAGCAGAGGAACGGCCATGGGGACGGCGGCGGCGAGCATGACGGAGAACAGGGATTCCCAGCCCATGTCAGGAGGCCTCCTCTCGGATGAAGCGGGACAGGATCCGGGCCCGTATGCCTCGGTTCGAGATGAAGATCGAGGAGGAGACGACGGCCAGGATGATCAGACCCTGAATGGCCAGGATGATGTGGGCGGGGATGGTGACGGCCCGCTGCATCATGTCCGCACCGACGATCAGAAGCCCGAAGAGCATCGAGGCGGGGATGATCCCCAGCGGGTGAAGCCCGCCGAAGAGGGCCACCACGATCCCGCTGAACCCATACCCCGCGGAGAGCGCCTCCAGGGCGCGGCGATGCACGCCGCACAGCTCCATGGCCCCGGCCAGCCCCGCCATTCCTCCGGCCAGAAGCATGGCCAGGACGAGGTGGCGCTTCACGTTCATGCCCGCGCAGCGCGCGGCCAGGGGCTCGGCCCCGCAGGCCCTCATGCGGTAGCCCAAGGTCGTCCTCCAGAGCATCAGGTAGGTCAGCACGGCGAGGAGCACCGCGTAGATCAATCCGGAGTGCAGGCGCATCGGGGGCATCAGGCGGGTCAGCCAGGCGTTGGGGGAGAGCTGCGCCGTCTGGGGGATGCCCGTTCCGTAGGCCAGCTCCTGCGGGTCGATCATCGGAGCCCGCAGGAGATAGATGTAGACCTGGCTCGCGATGTAGTTCAGCATGACCGTGCTGAGGATCTCGTTGACCCCGAGGTAGGCTTTGAGCCATCCCGCGATGGTCCCCCACAGGGCCCCGCCGACGAAGGCCGTGGCGAAGATCAGGGGGATCAGAAGGAACTTGGGCAGGTCGGGCAGGGCCAGCCCCACGAATGCGCCGGCCACGGCCCCGATCAGGATCTGCCCCTCCCCGCCGATGTTCAGGATGCCGCTGCGGAAGGAGATGGCGACGCCCACGGCCACCAGCATCAGGGGCGTCGCGCGCACCAGCGTCTCCGATATCCCAAAAGGGTCCTTCAGGGGCTCGGTGAACATGACGGCGTAGGCCGCCAGGGGGTTGCCGCCGGCTACCGCGAAGAGCCCGGCCCCCAACAGGAGCGCACAGAAAAGGAAGAACAGGATGACCGCTACGTTGTAGATCAGGATCGTACTCTTTCTCATGCCTCCGCCTCCCCGTCGGCCGGGCTCTTCTCCGCGGCGCCGATGCCCGCCATCAGCAGACCGAGCTCCTGCTTGTCGGTCTCGGCGGCGTTCAGGACCTTCATGATGCGCCCCTCGTAGATGACGGCGATGCGGTCGCAGATGTCCAGCAGCTCGTCCAGCTCCTCGGAGATCAGCAGCACGGCGGTCCCCGACTCGCTGATCTTCAGGAGCTGCCTGTGCACGTGTTCCGTCGCGCCGAGGTCCAGGCCGCGTATCGGGTAGACGGCGACCAGCACCTTGGGCTGGCGGGTGATCTCCCGGGCCAGGATGACCTTCTGGATGTTGCCGCCCGACAGGGTGGCACAGGGCGTCTCGATGTCCGGGGTCTTGATCTCGAAGGAGAAGACCAGGTCGGACGCGAAGCGCCGGATTTTCTCCCGGTTCAGGAAGCCCCGGCTCGAGAGTTCGGGGCCGTCGTACTCCTTCAGGATCAGGTTCTCGCGGACGGAGAAGGAGGGGATGATTCCCTCGCGGATGCGGTTCTCCGGGATGTAGCCCATGCCCTGTTCGATGATCTGCAGGGGCGTGTGGTTGGTGATGTTCCAGTAATCGATCAGGATGTTGCCGCTCTCAATCTTCCGCAGGCCGTTGATGACCTCGGCAAGCTCGCGCTGCCCGTTTCCGGAGACGCCGGCGATGCCGAAGATCTCGCCCTTGCGGACGTCGAATGTGACTCCGTTCAGGGCCGGTTTTCCGCGGTCGCGGTCCCCCCTGGCCCGGACATCCACGATGTCCAGGGCCGTCTCCTCGCGCAGAGGGTGGGGCGTGCGGGACGAGGCCTGCCCCAGGGTCCGACCCGCCATGCGGTCCGCCAGCTCGCGGTCCGAGAGCTCCCGGGTCGGACCCTCGTAGACCCGCTTGCCGCCCCGGAGGACCATCACTCGGTCGCTGACGCGCCGGACCTCGTTCAGCTTGTGGCTGATGAAGATGACGGAGCACTCCCTGCGGGCCATATCCCCGAGCAGGTCCAGAAGCTCGTCCGTCTCCTGCGGGGTCAGGGCGGCCGTGGGCTCGTCCATGATCAGGAGGTTGGCCCCCAGGACCAGGGACTTGATCAGCTCGACCCTCTGCTGCTCTCCCACCGAGAGCTGCCAGATCAGGGCATCCGGCTTGACCTCCAGATCGTGTCTGCGGGAGATGTCCAGGATCTTGTAGCGCACCTCCTCCAGATCCAGGGAGAAGGCGTGCCGATGGCAAAACCCCAGCGCGACGTTCTCCGTCACCGTGAGGTTCGGCACCAGCATGAAGTGCTGGTGCACCATTCCGATACCCAGCCGGAAGGCGGCGAGGGGGCTGTCGATGACCACCTCGCTCCCGTTCACGACGATACTTCCGCTGTCCTGACGATAGAGTCCGTACAGGACGTTCATCAGGGAGCTTTTCCCCGCCCCGTTCTCCCCGAGCAGGGCCAGGATCTCCCCCGAACGCAGGTCCAGGTCCACGGAGTCGCACGCCACGACGCCGGGAAAACGCTTGGTTATCCCCCTCATCTCGAGGGTCTTGATCCGTTCCGTCATGGACATCCCCCCGATCGTCCAAGCCATTCGAAAAACGGGGGACGCCGCCGACGAGCCGGGCCCCCCGATCCCATTACGATCAGTTCAGTTCGATCTTCAGCTTGCCGCTGGCGATGTCCGACTTGATCTCCTCGACCTTTTGGGCGACCTCGGGCGGAAGCTCGCGGTTGATCTGGATATCGATGTTCCCGTTGGCGATGGAGAGCGGGATGGCCCGGCCCCCGAGTTCTCCCTTGGCGCGGGAGTCGAGCATCTCCCTCACGACGTTCTTGAAGAGGTAGACCTGGGCGAGGAGCACGGACTCGGGGGCGACGTTCTTCATGTTGAGGTCCGTCGAGATCCAGTAGACCCCCTTGTGTTCGGCGACGGCCTTGAGCGCGCCGACGCTCTGCTGCGAGGAACCGCTCAGGAAGTCCGCACCGGCATTGATGGCCGTGCGGGCGATCTCGCCGGCCCCCACCAGGTCGTTGAAGGAGCCCGTGTAGGCGATGCGGACCTCGGCCTTCGGGTTCACGGCCTTCACGCCCATCTCGAATCCCTTGTTGTACTTGATGGCATCGCCGGCCTCGACGGGGCCGACCAAGCCGATCACGCCGCTCTTGGTCATCATGCCCGCGACCACGCCGCCGATGTAGGCCCCCTCCTGAGAGTGGGGATCGTAGGCGAAGATGTTGGGGAACTTCGCGGCGTAGCCGGTCCCGTAGGCGAAGGTCGTTTTGGGGAAGTCCGGGGCGATGTCGTTCAGCAGGCTCTGGTACTGCGCGCCGTGGGCGATGATGAGGTCGTAGCCCTGGGAGGCGTACTGACGGATGGCCGCAGCCGCATCCACCGGGTTGCCCAGGCGCTCGCTGATCGAGAGCTCCAGCTTGTCCGAACCCAGCTCCTCCTGAACGGCAACGATGCCCTCGTACATCGCCTGGCTCCACGCCAGGTCGTCGCGGGTGCTGGGAACGACGAAGCCAACCCTGATCGGCGCACCCCAGGCGACGGCCCCGACAAGCATCACGACCGACAGCGACAACGCCAACAAAGACAGTCTCTTCCTCATACAACAATCCCTCCCGACTAAGATGAAATAGCTTGACTTCTCAATTATCCCATATTCAGGATAAATAGGGTAAGAAAAGAATAACCTCGTGAAAAATTTTTCGTCCGACGTTTCGTCCCAGGCCCGGCGTCGCCTCCGGGCAAGGCCATATCCATGATGCACGATCGATGAAAATGGCTATAATTGGGCATGAAACGTACAGGGATATCGGCCCGGGACCGCCGGGACGGTCAAGGAAAGGAGCAAATCCATATGGAAGCGAAAATTGCCGTCGTGTATGTCTCGACCCATCACGGCAACACGAAAAAAGTTCTGGAGGCGATGGCGGAGGAACGGGCTTGCGACCTGTATCCCGCGGACCAGGCGAAGGATGTGGATTTCTCGAAATACGACGTCGTCGGGTTTGCGTCGGGCGTGTACTTCCAGTCCTTGAGCCCCGACATCGTCCAGCTGGCGAAGGATATCGAGCTCGATGCGCGCCAGAGGACGTTCATCGTCTACACGGCGGGGATCAACTTCAAGAACTACGCCGCCTCCGTCGAGCGCATCCTGAAGGAGAAGGCCGGAACCTACGTCGGACGATACGCCTGCAGGGGATACGACACCTGGGGACCGTTCGGGCTCTTCGGCGGGATCGGGAGAAAGCACCCGACGGACAAGGACCTTTTGAAGGCCAGGGAGTTCATAAAAGCGCTTTGAGTTCCGAAAATGGAACGACGTTTCCAGACGGGGCGGACTCAACCCGCTTCCGCCGATCGCTGGGGACGTCCGAAAAGGAGTTTTGACTGAATTGCTCTCCAAGCCCGAGAAAAAACTGGGAATTCTGGGCGGGATGGGGCCCGCGGCGGCGGCCGAGTTTCTGAGGCTCCTGGCGGCGGGGGCTCCGGCTCAAAACGATGCCGGGCATCCGTACCTTCTGATGCTCTCGGACCCCGGCATCCCGGACCGCACCGACGGAATTCTGGGCGCCGGGCCCGACCCCCTGCCCGCGATGCGCCGGGACCTGCTGCGCCTGGCCGAGTGGGGGGCGGACCTGCTGGCCGTCCCCTGCAACACGGCCCATCACTTCATCGACCGCTTTCGGGCCGATCTGCCCATCCCCCTGGTCCACATCGTGGAGGCCACCGTGGACGCCGCACGGCGCCGCAGTCCGCAGGGGGCGTGGCTCCTGTCCACATCGGGGACGCGGGCCTGCGGAATCTATCCGGCCTGTGCGGAGCGGAAGGACTATCGGTTCCTGCACCCGTCGGAGCGGCAGCAGGAACGGGTGCAGCGCTGCCTGCGCCTCGTGAAGGCCGGGGAGATGGCCGAGGCGGCCGGTCTGATGCGCGAGGTCGTGGAGGAGCTGTGGAGCGAGAAGGACCTCGCGATCGCGACGGCCTGCACGGAACTGCCCCTGGCCTACGCGGCCGCGGGCCTTCCGGAGGAGCGGGAGGTGTCGAGCCTTCGGGCGCTCTGCGACGCCTGTCTCGACGTCCTCTACGAGAGGGACGACGAGGGGGCATGACGTTCGACATCGTCGTCAGGGGCGGGTACGTGGCGGACGGGGCGGGGAACCCCCTCTTCCGCACGGACGTCGGGGTGTGCGGCGACCGCATCGCCGCGCTGGGCCGCCTTCCGGACGGCAGGACGACGGTCGACGCGTCGGGGAGGGTCGTGGCCCCCGGGTTCATCGACGCACACAATCACGTCGACCACGGCATCCTGCGCTGCCCCGAGGCCCGGAACTTCATCCTCCAGGGGTTCACGACCTCAGTCTGCGGGAACTGCGGGCTCTCCCTGACGCCGCTCTCGGACGAGCACCGCGAGGCCCTGGCCCGCTATATGGGGCCCTTCGTGGGGGCGGCTCCGGAGTACGACTGGGGATGGAGCGACTTCGCCTCCTTCGCCCGCAGGATCGAGGCGGCCCGTCCGGCCCAGAACCTGGCGATCCTCACGGGGCACGGCACGCTGCGCGCCGCCGTGATGGGTTTCGAGGACCGCCCTCCGAGGGAACGGGAACTCGACCGGATGCGGGAGCTTCTGGAACGGGAGTTCGATCAGGGGGCCTGCGGGCTCTCCTTCGGCCTGGCCTATCCGCCGGGGAGCTATGCGGGGCGGGAGGAGATCGCCGCGCTCCTCTCCGTGGCCGCGCGGCGGGGCCGGCGCTGCGCCTTCCACATGGCGAGCGAGAGCACGACGGTGACCGAGTGCGTGGACGAGCTGCTGGACCTGGCCCGGGAGACCGGGGCCGCCGTGGAGGTATCGCACCACAAGGCCATCGGCCGGGCAAACCGGGGCAAGATATTCGAGACGCTGCGCACGATGGAGCGGGCCCGTGCGGAGGGGACGGACATCCTGTGCGACGCCTACCCCTACGTGGCGGGCAGCACGACGATCCTCTCGCTCCTGCCGGCCTGGGTGGCGGAGGGAGGCGTGGAGGCCCTGCTTGCGCGACTTCGGGACGGAACGCAGCGGTCCCGCATCGCGGAAGCGATCCTGCGGGACGATGTGCCGGGCGACAACCTGATGCTCCTCCAGGGGTGGGGGCGGGTCCTGATCGGAAGCTGCCCCGCGGACCCCGCGAGCGAGGGCCGGAACCTGGCGGACATCCTGAACCGGCAAACCATGGACGCGGAGAGTATCGGGGCCTTCATGGACTGGCTGCTGCGCATCGGGGGAACCGCGCTGATGGTCCTGCTGGACGAGCAGAGCGAGGACGACCTGATGCACGTCCTGGGCCACCCTCTCACCGCGCTGGGATCGGACGCGTGGGCCGTCCGCAGCGGGGAGGGGTGCCCTCACCCGAGGGCCTACGGCACGACGGCGCGCTTTCTGGGACGCATCGCCCGGGACCGAGGGCTCCTGAGGCCGGAGGAGGCCGTGCGCAGGATGACCTCCGCCCCCGCGCAGCGTTACGGCATAGCGGGCCGGGGTCTGATTGCGGAGGGGCTCTTCGCCGACCTCGTCGTGTTCGACCCCGAAGCGTTTCTGGACCGCGGGGACTTCCTCGATCCGCATCATCCTCCCTCGGGCCTCTCCGCGGTGATCGTCAACGGGGAGGCCGCGGTGTTGAACGGGGAGCAGACGACGCGGCGCGCGGGACGCGTGCTGCGCGCCTCCGCCTGAACGCGGGAGGGGCCGTCAAGGGGGCGAGGCGCGGCACCCCGGGTCAGGGCGGAGGTTCCCCCTCGATCACCACGACGGCCGCGGCGTAGTCCCCGTCGTGCGTCAGGGAGACCCAGAGCCTCTTGGAGCGCCCCGGGAGGAACGACGCTTCGACTTCGGGAGCAAGTTCGATCCTCGGAACGCCCCCCTCCCGGAGCAGGCAGAAGCCTTTCCCTAAGGCCACCTCCGCCAGGGACACGCCCGAGGCCTTGCAGAAGGCCTCCCGTGCGGCGAAGGCCGAGGCGTAGCTTGCAGCGCGGGCCCGCTCGCCTCCCCTGGCCTCGGCATAGGCAATCTCCTCCGGGCAGAAGACGCGCTCCACGAAATGGCGCGACCGTATGGCCCGAAGCATACGCGAGATACGGCACAGGTCGATCCCGACGCCAACGATCAGGGCAGAGCCCCCCTTTCGGAGGACCTGGAAGAACCTCGTAAACCGTTAAGGGGCATCATCGGGGGAACACGTTCCCCCGCGTCCCTATCGACCATTCGCGCCGGGGGGAC
>NZ_CALIAA010000154.1 GCF_938040765.1 uncultured Fretibacterium sp. | reverse complement strand
GGCGATGATCGAGGACGTCAAGAAGATCGACGATTATACGATCTCCGTGCACCTCAAGAATCCTTTCACGCCGTTCCTCTATGTATTCAGCGAGGTCTGGGGCGGCGTCGTCTGCAAGAAGGTCGTCGAGGAGATCGGCACCGAGGCCCACAATCGCGCCCCGATCGGCACCGGTCCCTTCAAGTTCGTCAAGTGGATCAAGGGCGACCGGGTGATCCTGGAGCGCAACGACGATTACCATGGCGAGAAGCCGCAGTTCTCCAGCCTGATCATCCGGGCTGTCCCCGAGGACTCCGTCCGGGTGATCGAACTCGAGAGCGGGGCCGTCGACGTAGCCTACGACGTCTCCGTAAACGACTTCAAGCGCGTGGAGGAGAACCCCAAGCTCACCCTGCTGAAGCGCAAATCGCTTCGCACGGATTTCGTCGTGTTCAACTGCTCGAAGCCCCCTCTGGATAACGTGAAGGTACGCCATGCGATCGCGAAGGCGCTGGATCTCGAAGGGATGCGGCAGGCCATCTACCGCAGCGAGGGGTACGTCCCCGGCGGCCCGATCCCTTACGACATGCGCTACTCCGACCAGAGCCTCAAGGCTCCGGCGCAGGACATCGAGGGAGCGAAGAAGCTGCTCGAGGAGGCCGGGGTCAAGGGCCTCAAGCTGACCATCATGACAAGCGAGTCGAAGGAGCGCGTCGACGCCGCCACCATCATCCAGGCTCAGCTCGAGGAGATTGGCGTGGAGGCGGACATCCAGGTCCTGGAGTACGGCGCCTTCCTCGAGAAGGTGGACCGCGGAGAACATGACCTCGCCCTCGGCGGCTGGGGAAACAACCTTCCCGACCCCGAGTTTGCCCTGACCCGCCTCTATCACTCGCGCGCCATCAACGTCACCAACAACGCCTTCTTCAGCAACAAGGAGTTCGACGCACTGCTGGACAAGGGCGTTACGGTGCCGGAGGGCCCCGAACGTGAGGCGGTCTACAAGGAGGCTCAGAGGCTGTTCCTGGATCAGATGCCCACCTTGTATTGGGCCGTCCGGGGGATTGCCGCCGCATACGGTCCCCGCGTCCAGGAGTTCCCGATGCATATCCGCGGGATCTACGAGCTCTCGAAGGTGAAGCTGAATCAGGAGTGATCCTGACTCGGCAAGAGGTCCCAAGGCGCCTCCCCGCCGGTTCTTTCGAGGTCCCGCCGGGGAGGATAAAACCAGATGAGAGGGAAGACAGAAGAAAACAGCCCATTGGAAGGAAGTGCGCGTTTCATGAAAAAGACGTTTGTTTTTCTTGCAGCCCTGTTCCTGTGCCTTTCGCCGATGATGGTCCTCGCGGCCGAGGATACCCTGATTGTGGCGAACGGTGCGGATATCCGCGTTCTCGATCCGCTCCCCAGCTCGGAGAACGTCTCGGCCAACGTCCTGCTTCAGATGTTTGAGAACCTGGTATTCATCGCTCCGGACGGTTCCCTGGAGCCCATGCTGGCAGAGAGCTGGGAGCAGCCGACGCCGACGAGCTACGTGTTCCACATCCGCAAGGGGGTCAAATTCCACAACGGCGAGGAATGCACCGCGGACGACGTGAAGTTCACCCTCGACCGGGCCAAGACCCCACTCGGAACTTCCGCCCATGCCTTGATCAAGGACCTCACGGACGTGGAGGTGCTGGACCGCTACACCGTCAAAATCAACCTGGGGCGGCCCGTCACCCCCTTCCTTTACGCCTTGGGCGAGTCCTGGGCGGGCATCGTCAACAAGAAGGCCGTGGAGGAGGGCGATCCCGCCAAGAACCCGGTGGGAACCGGTCCCTTCAAGTTCGTCAGCTGGAAGAAGGCGGACCGCGTCATCCTCGAGCGCTTCGAGGACTATCACGGCAAGAAGCCCAACTTCAAGACGTTGGTCGTCCGAGCGATCCCGGAGGCGTCGAGCCGCACGATCGAGCTTCAAAGCGGGGCCGTGGACGTCGCTTACGGTATCCATTTCTCCGACTTCGAACGGATCGAGTCCGACAAGAACCTGACCCTGCTGCGGCATCCCTCGAACCGGGTGGACTACATCGCCCTGAACTGCCAGCGCCCCGCCCTGAAGGACGTGCGCGTGCGCAGGGCGATCAAGATGGCCCTCGACATCCCCGGGATGCAGAAGGCCGTCTGTCGCGGCGTCGGCTCCGTAACGGGGAGCCCCCTGCCTCCAGGAATGCGCTATGCGTTGAAGGACGCTCCCATCCCTGCCCAGGACGTCGAAGGGGCCAAGAAGCTCCTGGAGGAGGCCGGGGTCAAGGACCTCAAACTTGCGATCTGGACCAACGAGTCGAAGGAGCGCATGGACGCGGCGACCATCATTCAGGGAATGCTGGAGGAGGTCGGCATCACCGCGGAGATCCGCGTCATGGAGTACGGCGCCTTCCTCGACG
>NZ_CALIAA010000153.1 GCF_938040765.1 uncultured Fretibacterium sp. | reverse complement strand
CATCGCGAGCTCTCCAAGATGCTCAGCGGCTTCGTCGTTCCCCTGCGGAGATCGGCCGAGCTCGGCGGGGGGATTGTCCACACGACCTTCGAGGCGGCCTTCACCGGTACGGGGCGGCTCAGCAGCCGGGACCCGAACCTCCAGAACCTGCCGGCCTTCGGCCACTGGGCGGAGCGCATCAAGGAGGGGCTGATCCCGGTCGGGGAGGGAAACGTCTTCGTCGCCGCGGACTACTCTCAGGTCGAGCTGCGCGTCCTGGCGCACTTTTCGCAGGAGCCGCGGCTGATCGAGGCCTTCCGCCGGGGGGTGGACATCCACCGGGAGACGGCGTCCTGGGTCTTCGGCGTCGAGCCGGACTTCGTCACCCCCGAGCTGCGCCGCGTGGCGAAGATGGTCAACTTCGGACTCCTCTACGGGATGAGCGCCTTCGGGCTGGCCGAACGGCTGGGCGTCGACCGCGGGGAGGCGGCCGGGATCGTCAGGCGCTACTTCGACGCGCTGCCGGGGGTGGGGCGCTACCTCGAGGAGAGCGCCGCGCAGGCCCGGGCGCTCGGCTATGCCCGGACCCTCGACGGACGGATCCGCCCCGTGGCGGAGGCGGCGGAGGGGGTTCGGGACCGGAACGGGCTGAACCGCATCCTCGTCAACACCCCCATTCAGGGGACGGCCGCGGACATCGCCCGCCGGGCGATGGTCGCGTTCGCCCGACGCTTCGCCGGGGATGGGGCCGTCAGGCTTTTTCTGCAGGTGCACGACTCCCTGGTCTGCGAGTGCCCGGCCGGCCGGGCCGAGGAGGTCGGGGCGGCCCTGTCCGAGGTCATGAAGGGGGCCGGCCGCCTCTCCGTTCCCCTGGAGACGGACCTGAAGGTGGGACGCTCCCTTGCGGAGACATAGGGAAGCGCCGGGGACGGGCCGATATGATAAAATCTGAACTCGTGGCCTCCCTACGTGGGGCGTGCATTTTTATTCTGCTGTGAATCTTGTCGTGAAAGAAGGACGATGGTCGATATGGTGATGCGGAAGCTGCGGACTCAGATGCGTTGGATCATGCTTGCGATTGTGGTGGCCTTTCTGTTCTCGACGTTCCTCATGTACGAGGGGCGGGGGACCCGGAGGGGGCCGCGCCCCTCCTCGAACGGGGCGATGGAGGACTACGAGGTGGCCCAGGTCAACGGAAGGCCTCTGATGCGGTCCGAGCTGGAGCAGCGGCTGAGAAACTATCTGGAGAACTATGGACAGCGCGGAATGGCTTCTCTGGACATGCCGGCACTTTACAAGTCCCTGCTGGATCAATACGTGTTCGAGCTTCAGCTTGCCCAGGAGGTCCGGGATCGGGGGATCCAGGTGACGGATGCCGAGGCGGAGCAGGTGATGAAGGAGTATGCCGACCAGGCGTTTCCGACGCGCGAGGCCTTCTATCAGTCCCTGGAGCGTTCGGGGATCAAGGTCGAGGATTATAAGAAGGGAATCGCCCGGCAGATGGCCAACGAGCAGCTCATGCATGCCGCCGTCGGTGAGGTCGTCGTCAGCGAGGACGAGGCGGTCCACTTCTACGACACCATGAAGGAGTTGTTCTACCGTCAGCCCGAGGGCTTCAAGGTCCATCTGGCCCGCTTCACCGCCAGCGGGGACGCGGAGGCGCTTCGGGAACGCCTGATGGGCGGAGAGAGCTGGGAGGCGGCCGTCTCCGACGACGCCATGGCCTCTAGGGACGTGATCAGCGTTACGGACAAGGCGATATTCCTTTCCGCCGGCGCTTTCGACTCCGGGGCCCTGGCGCCTATGAAATCGCTGGATGTCGGTCAGGTCAGCCCCGTCCTCGAGCTGGCGAGCGGCGACTTTGCCGTAGGGCTCAAAAGCGAGAAGGTCGAGGAGCGGATCACTCCCTACGACGAGGTGAGCGCGGACGTTCGCGTGCTCCTGAAACAGCAGAAGGAACGTCAGAACCTCGAGGCCTTCGAGAGGTCCCTCCGGGATAAGGCCAAGGTCGAGATCTACGACGAGACCCTTTTTGCGGGGACGGCCTCCAAGGACCTTGCCCCTGAGGCTCCCACATCCGGGGACGCCGCACCCGCTGCCACTGAAGAGGTATCGGGGGACAAGACCTCCCAATAGGTGCGGAAAAACTCACCGTTTACGGTCCATGAAAGGACGGGGGAGGGCGGAGCATTTTCGCCCTCCCTTTTTTATGGTAGGTATTTTATCTTGATATTGATATAATGTATTGA
>NZ_CALIAA010000152.1 GCF_938040765.1 uncultured Fretibacterium sp. | reverse complement strand
ATGAAAAATCAATAAAAATTTATTGAGACGCGCAGGGAGCCCTTCCTCAAGCGCGGGGGGCGCGGATACGGGGACAAGCACTGCCGCCGGAGGGGAGCGGCGGGACGGTGCAGGCTGCCATTTGAAGGGCGAGAGAAATTTGATATTTTTCGACGAATGGCGTATAATAACTTTTTAACGATGGAATCCTTAAAAAAGGAGGATGGGAACGGAGGTGAAAAAATGGAATATGGAGCAACAAAGCTGGTGTACTCCGACGGAAAGCCGTTGTGGCTGACCGCGGACGGCTCGTTCATCCCCGCGCGGTGCCGGAATGACGGGTCTCTCGCCAATGAGGCGCTTTTCCTCAGGGATCCCCGGAGAGGCGGTGCGGTGCGGAGGATCGTCCGCTAGCCGTCAAGATGGCGAGAAAAGGCTTCACACGGCCCTCGGGCCGCCTTTATAACGGAATATCAGGGCATCCATGCCCTTGTAACCCAGGTATCTTCCGCGATATAAAGCAGGGAAGTCTCGGCGGGGCCGGAGTCTTTTGCGGACTCCGGCCCCGTTGCGTTTGTAACCGGGATCAAACCGACAGCGACAGCAGGTTGCGCGATATGGGATAGGGCCAGATGTCGGCGGCCATGTTCACCTCGGCGGCGTCGCAGCGCCTTCGGATGGAGTCCATCAGGGGGATGGCCGTCCCGACGAGGAAGTCCGCCCTCTCCCTGACGGGGAGCTCCGCCATGCGTCCGCGGAGCTCGTTCAGCCTGTGGGCGTCCTCGATCAGGGCCGCCCTGGTCCGCCCCAGGCCGAGGATGTATTCCCGCCACGGCTCGCCCTCGGGGAACTCCATGCCGTCGAGGGCGGAGAGGGAGTTTTTCTCCAGGATCAGCTGCTTTGACAGGGCGGGCAGGATCCCCTCCCACAGCATGTCGTAGAGTATCGCCACCTCTATCTCCAGGCTTCTGACAAAGGCCTCCATGCGGATGTCGTGCAGGGCCTCCAGCTCGTGTTCGTGGAATACGCCCAGTTCTTCGAGCATCTTTTTGTTCTCCGGGAGCAGGAGGAGGTCGATCTTCTCCGGCATGGTCTCCGCCTGAAGGAGGCCCCGCCGCTTCGCCTCCGCATGCCACTCCGGCGAGTAGGCGTCCCCCTCGAAGAGGACGTTCTGCCCCTGCCGGACGGCCTCCTTGACCGCATCCAGAGCCACGTCCATCGGGTCCTTTCCATCGACGCTCCTGGCCTCGATCATCCCCGTCAACTGCTCGACGCCCCAGGCCCAGATGGAGGCGAACATCGTGATGGGCAGAGCGATGGACTGCGACGCCCCCGGAGAGCGGAACTCGAACTTGTTCCCCGTAAAGGCCACGGGCGAGGTCCTGTTCCTGTCGTTGTCGAAGGGGATGATGGAGGGCAGCTTCATCAGTCCAAGGTCCATCAGGCCCCTCTCCGGCAGCGAGGCGTCC